>JAIKVP010000148.1 GCA_024685635.1 Lachnospiraceae bacterium | reverse complement strand
GGCGGAGTTAGTAAATGATATATTCTTGTCCACGTGAATAGAAGAGTTAGTTGAGTTCGTATATATTCTAAGAGTCGAGTTAGAGCTGGCATCAGCTGAGGCGTTAGAAGATGCGTTTGAGGAGGCGTTAGCGCTTGAAATTTCAGAAGCGTTGCCACTAGCGCCCTCAGTTACATTTTCAAAGTCGTAATAGCTAATGTCATGCGATATCTCTGGATTATAGTCGTTGTAAGCGCAGCTGGTGAAAATGTCAGTTCCAGGCGCAAAGACATCAACCGACTCCTGGCCGTAGTTGCTAAACGATGCAGGTTTGTTGTCACGATTGCTCGCACCAACATTGATAATATAAGGATTATCGAGCCCACCAGGGTATGACTTAAACTGGTCGGTATCTGTGGTCTCGTTACCAGCAGCGCAAACCGTTATGATTCCTGATTCTCCGGCGAGTGCGATGATGGAGTTTAGTGCGCTCATCTGTGCGTCAAATGTAGCATCAACAGAGCCTGTTAAAGACAAGTTGATAGCGCAAATGTTAGCGCCCTTGTTTTTCTTCTCTAAGGTATATTGAATGGCTGCGATAATGTCTGATGTGCTAGAATAACCAGATTCCGGATTAACGCAGCAAATAGGTAAAATCTTAGCGTCAGCGATGCCGGCGACACCTTTGTTGTTGTTGATAGTAGCAGCGATGATACCTGCAATCATAGTTCCATGGCCGTCGTTATCAGTAGCCTTAGATGTGGTTTTAGAGCTTGTGTTGTACTGCTTGTTAGTATACATCACATCAACTAAGTCCTCGTGACTAGCATCAACACCTGTGTCTGCAACTACAACAACCGGGACATCCTTGCTGACAGACTTATAGACACCGAAGTTAGAGTATCCAATATCCGCATCTGAACTGATATTGTCCTTAAGATGCCATTGAAAATCAGAGTAGCTATCGTTGCTAACTTTAGCTAACTTAAATCTTATATTAGGCTCTACATAAGCAACCTTGTCTGACTTGGCCAATTCCTTAATAAGCTCGTTGGTAGTCATTGCATCAGATGAGACAACCAGGGTATTACTGTCATCTAAGCTATAAGATTCAGCAATCTCGACAGAATCGTCAAGCTTCTCGACAATCTTATTTGCCTTGCTCTCTTTGACATTATCCTTAAAGCTTACAATTACTTGCCCTTCTAAATAGTCATCATCCTCAGATACTAGAGGCAATTCATAGTCGCAGTTAGTGTTTTTAAGCTTAGTATAAGCACTAACTGTGTTAATAGGAATAAGAGACAATATTAAAATGTATGCGATAAATGATTTAAACAAATTCTTCATTGTTTTGCACCCTTTCATAAAGTGGCATATAACTGTATTATTACATTTAAATGTGAAAATAATGTTACATTTACCTTTATATTTGCGCTTATCATTGATGAAATTTTTTTAGTATGTTATACTTCTTTAGAAAATGCAATAGAAAGGGTGTATGTTTTGAAAGTATTTGACATAGACAATCCGGTTTGGAGTACCTGTTCTAAGGTGCTTGATGTAATGATTTTAAACTTCTTTTTCATCATTTGTTGTATTCCGATTATTACTATTCCAGCTAGTTTTACTGCTTTATACTATACCGCAATGAGGTTTGTATCTGGTAATATAACCTACGTTTATAAGGATTTTTTTGATTCATTTAAGTCTAATTTTAAGCAGGGATTTTTGGTTGGAGTTCTTGTGTTTGATGCGGGTGTTATATTAGCTGTACTTACCTATATTTCATTTATGGCTAACTCATATCTTGGCAAGGTGGTATTTGTGGTGCTAGATGTATTCTATGCTGCGTCGCTTACTTATACATTTCCGATACTAGCTAAGTTTACGGTTGAGACTAAGGAACTATTTAGAAATAGCGTTATTATGGCGGTTGCTAATCTGCCATTTACATTCTTAAATCTAGGCGTGCTATTTATCTGCACAGTGCCAGCTTATTACACATTGCCAGCTAAGGTAGTAATGCTTGTCTTTGGTTGCTCGCTTGCGGCTATTATTCAGTCAATCTGGTTTAATTACATTTTTAAGAAGTATCTTGATAGTGAGACCTTAAAGAACAACGAGATATATAAGGAAGAAGAGAAGCTCGCAAAGAAAGAGAAGAAAATGTCAGAAGACAGCATTAGCGTTCGCGCGAGAAAGAGATAGTTATAAATAATAAAGCATCCTCTTGATTTAGAGGATGCTTATTTTTTGACTTATTATAGAGAATGCAAATCATTAGAATTGTGAATTAATTACTAATTACTAGCTGCGTTAGCTGACGCATCTGAAGAACTAACTGCAGTTGATGCATCTGAAGATGCTGTAGTTTTATCTGCGTCAGATGAAGCGTTTTTAGCTTCTTCTGCCTTCTTCTTAGCCTCTTCTTCAGCTGCTTTTTTAGCTGCTTCTTCAGCCTTCTTCTTAGCCTCTTCGGCCTTCTTCTTTTTGATGTTATTATTAACATTCTTTTTGATCTTTTTAATTGATTCTTTTTTTGATTTTAGCTTAGCATTAAGCGTAGTTTTTAGCGTGCTTTTATCTAACCTGCTAATGTATTCCTTGGCAGTAGCATAGGAATTTTGCGCCTTAGTAATAAGCTTTTTATTGCATGATGTTTTGGATTTATTAAGCAATTTTTTAATCTTTTTTTGAGCTGCAGTAAGTTTTGCTTTAGCATTTTTCTCATCAAGCATTAATCGGTCTGTGTAGGCAATCTGTGTGCTCATCCACTTAGCATAGCCAGCAAATGTCAAATGACAGTATCCGTCGCTGCAGTAGCTAGACTTTAATTTGCCAGTGCTATCCTTAAGTGCAGTGCTTATATCGATATAATACATATCCTTTTGTGACTCGCAGTATTTCTTAATTAAAGCGTTGGCTGCATTTACATTGCGGTTAGCAAGATTACCAGAGCTTCTCCTAGTAGGAGGAGTGGACTGAATAAAGATTGTAAGGTCAGGATTGCTAGATCTGATACCCTTAAGATAGCGCACATACCTGTTATACATAGCAGTTGGGCTCTCCCACATATCATTGGTACCCATACAGATGAAAGCTCTGTCAACGTTAGCAGCCTTTAGGGCATATCTCGCTTTCATCGCCACACCCTTGTAGTGGATAATGTAAGGCGTGTTATTTCTCTCGTCATTCATAAATGAATAACAGCCTCTTACAAGCATCTTAGGGCCGCCTAGATAACCGCTCCCCTTAGCCTTAAAATAGTTGTTAAGTCCAACTCCGATAGAACTTCCAATAAAAGCACTATTCTTATAAAATGCATTTCTTTCTGCAGAGGAAATGCCAGAGCTTGCGAGAGTTACTTTAGTCTTATTTATGGATGCTAGATTCAAACTTGAAGCTAGCACTGACATAAGAACTATCAGCGCCATAAGTCGTTTAAGTTTCATTTCATATTCCTCCTTTTTAAGAATGGTAGTGTCAAGTCTGACACTCCTTTTTTGTTACAAAACCCTTTATTTTCGGGAGGTTTAAATAAAATGAGCATTGACCTCCCTTTTTTGGTATAATGTCATCTGCGAAAATCACCTATACCTAAGGAGACAATGCTCAT
>JAIKVP010000168.1 GCA_024685635.1 Lachnospiraceae bacterium | reverse complement strand
ATGAACCAAAACTACTTTATAGCGCATATAAACAGTCGCTTTTACTAGCAAAAGAGAACGGACTTCATTCTATAGGCTTTCCATTGATATCCGCAGGAATATTTGGATATCCGAAGGATAAGGCATGGTTAAAAGCTATCCAGGCTTGCAACGATTTTATTAAGAGTAATCAAGATTATGATATCAAGATTATCTTTGCTGTGTTGGATGATGAGATTCTTGCAATTGGTGAGAAAACGCTAAAGGAGATTGTTGGGGATGAATAGTAGATTGCAATTAGAATAGGAGTGAGGTTAACAGGCGTATTAACTTATAGCATTGCTTAGATAGTGTTAAGCTAATTATTACAGACCTTGTAACTATTGTGGATTATATGAGGAGAGGTCAATTATGGCATACAATAAAAACGAAGTATTTAATAGAATAGCATACCAGGGGAATGTTGTAGATTTTATTTATTTCTCAATTTATTACGAGGCTGAGAAGGTATGCGAGTACTTTTGTAGAATCCTTGGTTATAGTCATGATAGTTCAAAGCATTTGAAACAGTATCATTCTGATGAGGAGATCACGAAAGAGAGCGAATATTATATTGTATATCCCTTTTGTTGCTCTTTTGTTACCTACCCTACTCTATACTAACCCATGTTAGCACGGCATGTATATCCACGGTCGATACGTGCGGTATTAATACAGTTCTAAAAAACTCTAAAAAGTATATTATAGTCTAGGAAAAGGAGCGAAACGCTATGAAAGAATTTGAGAACACATCCGAGTCAACAGTAATGGCTGATTTATATGGTGATAATTCGGCAGATTACGATAATGATGGAATTGAGTTAGGTAGGGAGAAGTACAATCCTGCTGATGAGATTGATGATCCTATATATAGTAAACTTTATAGAGATTATGAAAATGAGCAAAAACATGTCAAAAAATTGGATAAATTCTTCAAGCTTAGCTATGCAAGCAATTTGCGAAAAGGCGCCAAAAAGGCTACAGTTGCTCAACTAGACCATATTAAGCAAGCTAGTTCTGATATGCTTGACATGGTTTTAGCAGCGGATGATAAGACTTTCTCGCAGTTAGTTAAGTATATTGGCTATGCTAAGGCTGAATATGGAATAAAAGTCCAGAAGGAAAAGGAACAGTTATATAGTCATTTTCCTAAGGATACAATAGATAGAAATATGAAGGTAAACTATCTGTCTTTTATGGGAACAGAAAATGGTTTGCATTTTAAGAGTATTAATGATTTTCAGGATAAACTTATAGCTAAGATTAATTCTGATTCTAAAACTCGTTCTTCTATAATTGACAAATATGAAATAAACCTTGATAGCACAATGGACGATTTTGCGTATGAATGTGGATTCGATGATGATGAAAAAAATGATTTCTTAAAAAGGTATGCCGCAAAAGCTGAAGATACAGTAAAAACTGTATTTCAAAAGATTATTAAGCGTAATATGTATAGAGATATGTACTACAAGAATGGTGCACCTTCAGGCGATAATCCGATGGATGGATATCGCTACTTAAATCCTGAAACCTTCGACTTGGAGCGCTATAATAGACTTCCTGATGTTTCAGATGAAACCATTATGAACATGGCAGTTTCAGCTTTCGTCAAGGAGTTAATCACTAGCAAGGTAAATGCTGGTATTGACGAATTTGCCAGAAAACATAATATAAATCAGAATGAAGTAGGAAAAGCGAAGAGAAGTAGCTTAGAAGCTAGTTTTGATTACAAGACCAGTTCAATTTCAGAATGGATTGTAAATGAAGGAAAGCCTTTATCTAATGAGATTGCTGAATTTACTTCAGTAACTCTACTATCTGATGAGAAGAAAAATGATGATAAATCAGTTAGCTATGATCAGTATATTCGCCTTCATGCTGGATATAAGAGTCTTCAACTAAAGCAGGATGAGGTTAAGGAGAATCTTGCTAAGTCAATCGCAGCAAGCATTTTAAAGAAGTCTGGTAGAAAGTTTAGTGTTGATGATATCCATACTGCAGCTAAGTCAGTAAAGCTTATGCCAGAGTACAAGCGAATTGTTGAGAGCCCTGCAAATCTTAAAAAGAATCTTGCTAATGAAGATGCGGTTAATAAGTGTATGAACAACGTAATCAATAAGACATATGGCGTTGAAAATGATAAGATTAGTGAGTATGTTGATCGTATGGCTAACTTGGATTACTATATGGAAGCAAGAGGAAGTCAGAGTACAGAATATAAGAATCTAAAAAAAGCAATTAAGAATATTGCAGATATTAGACAGCAAATAAAGACTGGCGCAGATCCAGCAAGCTTTAGCGAGAGAATTACAACATTAAACACAGTTCTTTTAGGCTCAATAGAGGTTTATATGAAGGGCAAGAAAAAGGTAAGAAAGACAGAAGAGGGCAAATGCAGATTCAACAATGCTCTTGATGCTATGGGCCTTTTAGCTAAATTTGCACCTGAAACAAAGCCACAGATTATGGTGACTGTGAATAGAATTAATGAAGTCAGAGAGACACAAGTTGGCTGGAATGACTATGTTGATATTAGTAATTATAATGATGCAAGGGCACATAGTGCCAATGATTTTCGAAGAGAGCGAGAGGGCGTTGATGTTAAAGAACGTCCAAGTTCTACAAGGTCGATGTAGCTTAAGAAAAATGCAATATTGAATATATAGTTAAGATGCGTGAGATTAGTTCACGCATCTTTTTTTCATTTTCTATATTAAATACATTAGCATTTTCTGGATTAACTTTTTTGAAAGAAATTTTTTCATTTTTCTTTTTTGTTGCTCTTTTGTTACTTGCCATACTATATACTTATCTATGTTAGCACGGCATGTATATCCAGGGTTGATACTTGCGGTATTGATACAGTTATAAAAAGTTTATTATAAAGAAGGGGCGAATTAACTATGAAAGAGTTCGATGAAAGTTCAAATGTTGTGGCAGAATTATATGATTCGGCCTCAGTAGAATACAATAAAGATGGAATTGCGACGGGTAGAGAGGATTACAATCTTTCTAAAGATAATGACAATCCGATTTATAATAAGCTAGTTCAGAACTATAGCAATGCCAAAACATACATGAAGAAAATGGATAATTTTTTCAAATTAACTAACAGCGTCGCTATAAAAAGACAAGCCAAAAAGGCTACTAATGCTCAGCTTATGGACCTAAATAAGGCTAATGCTGACATGATTGATATGATACTTAATTCCAACACTGATACCTATGAAGAGCTGATCAAATATCTTGGCTACATTAAGGCAGAATATGGACTTAAGCATCAAAAGGAGAAGGAGTGGCTATACAGCCTGTTTCCGATTGACGAGAAAGATAGAAATTTGAAAGTAAACTATTTGTCATTTGCGGGCACAAAAAATGGTTTGCTTTTTAAGAATATAAATGACTTTCAGGATATGTTTGTTGACACGCTGAATTCCAATCAGTATAAGTTGAATCTAACCATTTCTAGAAACGATTTGTCGCTTGATATGACAATGAGTGATTTTGCAGATGCGTGTGGATTGGTGAATTATGACAAGAAGGATTTCCTTAAGAAATTCAAGGCAAATGCTAACGACAGTGTCAAAAGCATTTTCACAAAGGTCGCAAAGAGAGAGTTGTATAGAAAGAACTACTACAATAACATTCTTCCTGGAGTTGACAATGAACACGAGCGCTATATATTCAACAATCCGGAAGTTTATGATATAAAGAATTACGAAGCTATAGAGATTTCTGATAAGGATATCTTAAATAGAGCCGCTAAGGAGTTCAACAAGCAATACATTAATAATCTGGTAAATGTAGGTATTGATCGCTATATTGATAGCCGCAAGCTAGAGGCAAGATTTGCAGGCATTGCAAAGCGTAGCGTAAATGAGGTAAAGCTTGACTACAAGGCAAGCCCTATTGCTGCTTGGATTGAAGAGAGCGGAGAAGTTACTCATAACAAATTAAGTGAGATTACTGCAAGAGCGCTAGCATCTGATGAGCAGAAAAATGCTAACAAATCAGTCAGCTACGAGCAGTACATCCGCCTCCACACTGGCTTTGAGGGTAGTCGTGCTAAGTACGAGGTTATGGAAGAGAATCTTGCTAAAGCGATTGCTGCCGACATTCTTAAGAAGGCAGGAAGAGAGTTTAGCTTAGATGCAATCCACACTGCGGCTGAGTCTGTCAAGATTATGCCAGAATTTTCTAGAATCACATCTGATCACATGACTTTAAGACAAATGGTTATGGATGCGGAGTCTGTTGAAAAGTGCAGAACCGACTTAATTATCAAGACCTATGGTGTTGAGCCGGGTAAGATTAAAGAGTATGTATGGGCTATGAAATCCTTATATGACTTTATGGAGCCACGAGTTGGCCAGAGTAAGGAATATCAGGGCCTTAGAACTGCAATTAAGAATATTGCTGATCTAAGACTGGATGTTATGGGAAGGGAAATGCCAGCAGATATTTCAGAGAGAATTGCTTCACTTAACACAGTTCTCTTAGGTGCCGTTGAGGTTTATATGAAGGGCAAAAAGAAAATAAGAAAAACAGAAGAGGGCAACTATAGATTTAACAACGCCCTTGATGCAATGGGACTCTTAAGCAAATTTGTTCCTGACACCAAGCCTCAGATTAAGGTTACAGTAGATAGAATTAACGAGGTCAGAGAAGCAGAAAAGGGAGATTATGAATATGTAGATATATCTAATTACAACGAAGCCCGTGCAATTTCTGCTAATGATTATCGCAGAAGAGAAGCTGGTGTTGAGCTCAAGTCACACCCATCGCCAGTGTCGCTTTAGGAGTGGCTTTAGGCTAAGCAGAGTCTATTTGTAACGGTGTTGTATTGTTGCTTTTGAGATTTTGATTTTATTTTATATGCTAGGGGAGTATTATTATAATTAGAAATGGCTATAAATAGAGTTCATAATGATTCTATTTATAGCCACATTAGGTTTAAACAAGATGATTTCAAGAGAAATGGCTATAAATAGAGTTCTTAATGAATCTATTTATAGCCCAATCTAGTTTTATAAATGTTAAGTAAATTATTCTAAGCCATCCACCCCACTTTAATTAAATATAGCATTTCCCACTTATTTGGGGTATAATAGTTTTGTTCGTTTAACAGAAAAAAACAAGGGAGTGTTAACAAATGAATTTTCTATATTTACTACTAGTATTTGTCCCAATCTCAATCGTGGGACATTTTATGGGATTTAGTGAAACTGCAATGTTCATCTTATCAGCGCTTGGCATCGTGCCTCTAGCAGGCGTTATGGGAACAGCGACAGAGGGCGTTTCACACTACGCGGGCAGCAGAATAGGCGGCTTCTTAAATGCAACCTTTGGTAATGCTACCGAGCTTATCATCGGTATCATAGGTCTTAAGGCAGGCCTTTTTGAAGTCGTTAAATCTTCAATCGCAGGTTCTGTTATCGGTAACATTTTACTTGTGCTTGGTCTTAGCATGTTCTGCGGTGGTTTAAAATATAAGACTCAGACCTTCAATAAAAATGCAGTTAGGCTTACTTCAAGCATGCTTCTTTTTGCAGTTGTTTGCTTGACAATCCCTGCAATTTTTACGCATACATTGTCTGACAAGACGCTTACTACCAAATACGAAGGCATAAATGTGCTTGTTGCAATTATTTTGCTTATCATTTACATTTGCCAGATCATCTTCACCTTCTTTACTCATAAGGATGTCCTAGCGACAGAAGAAGCCGAGGAAAATGATGGCGAGGTTGAGGAGCCTAAGTGGAATCTTAAAATTTCAATTCTGATGCTTGTATTGAGTACTGTTTTCATTGCGATTATGTCGGAATTTTTCGTCGGTGCAGTTGAGCCAATGACTGAGCAGGTTGGACTTCCGGTAACATTTGTCGGAATTATCCTTGTTCCAATCATTGGAAATGCAGCTGAGCATAGCACCGCGATTATTATGGCCTTGAAGAACAAGATGAGCGTTTCAATGGAAATCGCGCTTGGATCAAGCTTGCAGATTATCCTGTTTGTTGCGCCAGTGCTTATTTTGCTAAGCCTTCTATGGAAGCCAATGAGCGTTGTGTTTACACCATTTGAACTAGTTGCATTGTTCTCGTCTGTTATCATTGCCAACAAGCTTGTAGACGACGGCAAATCCAACTGGCTTGAGGGCTTCGTGCTCGTTGCGACATATGTGATACTTGGCGCGATGTTCTTCATTGTTTAGGAGTAAATGTAAGTATAGTATTTATCTAAATATGATTGACAGATTAGAGAGTAGATTATTAACTTTAAGATTTTTTAGGATAGATATTTTAAGGGAATACATTTTTAAGATACATATAATTAAGGATTTTATTGACTACGGCGAAACTTATTGACCAGATTTGATTAAGGAGGACATATATGTGTGTAGCCTTACCAGGAATAGTGAAAAAAATATCGGCTGACGGCAAAACCGCCTCAGTTGATTTTTCGGGCAACCTAGTAAATGCAGCAGCAGGCCTAGTGACCTTGACTGAAGGCGACTACGTGCTGGTTCACGCCGGCTGTGTAATACAAAAAGTCAAAGAAGACGAAGCCAACGAACTAGCCGAACTGTTCAAAGAATTAGAAGAAGTGTGAGGACACGGGGACGGGTCTTAGGACAGGTGGACGGTTCTGCTGTTTTCATTTTTGAGAAACTTTGAATTTAGGGCCGTCACGCAAGTCACTTTCTCCCCCAACCCGCTACCAAGTCGTATCAAAATAAAATCAAGAAACTCAAGAGGATTATATGGATTTACAAACTTGTTTAGATTACTTAAAAAACTATAATGGCGAGGAGGTCTCCTTCATGGAGGTGTGCGGAAGTCACACAGAAGCTATCGCCAAATCGGGCATCAAGACAATCATATCAGACAAGATTCATTTGGTATCAGGCCCTGGATGCCCAGTCTGCGTAAGCCCTTCAGGCTATGTAGACAAGCTAGTCGAGCTAGCATTTTCAAAAGATACTGTTGTCGCGACTTTTGGCGATATGATGAGGGTGCCAGGAAGCAAAGGCTCTCTAAATGACGCCGCAGGCCAGGGCGCCGACGTGACAATGGTTTACTCGCCGATGGACGTCATAAAATTAGCCGAAGAATCGCCCGACAAAACATTTGTCTTCGCGGCCGTTGGCTTTGAGACGACCATCCCGGTCTACACCCTGCTTTTGGACCACGTCGTGGCAAATGACATCAAAAACATCAAACTTCTAACCGCCCTTAAGGTCATGCCGCCGATTATTGATTGGCTTTGCGCAAATAACGCCAATGTCGACGGCTTCATTGCGCCAGGCCACGTCAGCGTCATCACGGGCAGCGATTATTATATCGGACTTTCAAAGAAACACAAAATTCCATTTTCAGTCAGTGGCTTCAAGCCAGAGGAGCTTGTCATCGGCATTTACGGCCTTTTGAAAATGTGGGAGAACAAGGATACCCCTGATTATAAGCTTGTCAGAAATTTCTATCCGTCCGTCGTTACCGCCGAGGGAAATGCTGAAGCTAAGAGGCAGATTAATAAGTATTTTACGCCGGCTAAAGCTAGGTGGCGTGGTATTGGAGATGTTGATGATTCGGGGCTTTATTTGAGAGAAGAGTACCTTTGCTATGATGCAGGGAGCTTCAATCTTGACAGTGACATCAAGCTAAATAAGGCGTGCAGATGTGGCGACGTGCTTATGGGCAAGATTGATTCGACCGAGTGCCCGCTCTTTGGCAAGCTTTGCACCCCGACCAATCCCGAAGGCGCCTGCATGGTGTCAACCGAGGGAAGCTGCTATGTTAAGGCGATTACGAAGTAGAGAGCCCATAAAACCACCAAGAAAGGACACACCCGAAAATGAAAATCACCATGGCGGCAGGCAGCGGTGGAGCATCCACAGCTAGCCTGATAAATGACATTTTTATAAAAGAATTTGACAACGAGACAGTTGCAAGTCTAGAAGATTGTGCAGTAGTAGAAGGAAATGCTAAGATTGCGATGACCACCGACAGCTTTGTAGTAACCCCGGTCGAGTACCCTGGTGGCGACATCGGACGCCTTGCAGTTTGCGGCACGGTAAATGATCTTCTAGCAAGGGGCGCGACGCCTAAATACATGACCTGTGGTTTCATTTTACAGACCGGCCTTGACACAGACGACTTAACTCGAATGGTTAAATCAATGGCCGCTACCGCTAAAGAAGCCGGAATCAAAATTGTAGCCGGAGACACCAAGGTTGTAGAGGGCGATTCGGGCCTCATGATTAACACAACCGGCGTAGGCTTCGTCCCAGAAAATCTAGACATCAAGAGCAACAACGCCAAACCTGGCGATGCAGTAATAGTGACGGGCAACCTAGGTGAGCACCACGCTGCAATCCTAAGCACCCGCCTTCAAATCGACAATAATATCAAGAGTGACACAGCGCCTCTTAACAAGATAGTAGCAAACCTTCTAGATAACGGCATCAAGCCACACGCTATGAGAGATGTGACCAGAGGCGGCCTAGCGACAGTTCTAAAAGAAATTGCCGAGAATTCCAAAGCCAAAATCGAGCTAAATCAAAACGACCTTCCAGTAAGCAAGGAAATTAGCGACTTTTGTGGTCTGCTAGGCCTCGACCCACTCTACATGGGCAATGAAGGTAAGATGGCGATTATACTAGCCCCAGCCGACCTAGATAAAGCCCTAGATCTTATACGTTCATCCGACTATGGTGCAAATGCAGTCGCAATCGGAAGCGTAGTAGAAGAAGATGAAGCAGGCACCTTGCTTCTTAAAACAACTCTCGGAGGTCTAAGACAACTTGACGTCCTACAAGGCGAAGGCCTACCAAGAATATGTTAGAGTGAAGATATGTTGAAGATATGGGGACGGTTCTGCAAAAGACAGTAGAACCGTCCCCTTGTCACCCACCCCTCCGTCACCTTTTGTTGCCCTTTTGTTGCGCCCGTCGTTATATAATATCCATAATCTGACGCAACTCTGCGTCTTTATATGTAACCAAACCAAGCAATTTAGCACACAACGCGGAAAAAGCGCCAAAAAACCGCGCCCAAATTCTGCGCGAAAACCGCACCAAGAATTGCGCAAAAAAAACGCGCCCAAAATCGCGATAAAATGCGATAAACTCTACAAATCTACCGCATTTTATGCTATCATATTGCTATATGGTTTAAAACTGGCAACTTAGTAAAACATAGGAGGAGAAGATTATGCCAAAAATTAACTACATTGACCACTTTACAAGACAGGATTTAGAGATAATTGCATCGTTAGGCTCTACGGTTCTAAACAATTTCTTAATGGATGGTCTTGAGACCAAACAGGCTATGGCTAAGAGACATAAGCTTATGAAGGGTTTATCTACCATGAGAAATCTAGATGTCAATGCTGAACGTGCAGAAGAAATGTATGGAGAGGATATGCCAGAAGTAGTAGAGTTCCTATCTGAAAACGGTAATGATGCTATTACTTTACAAGATAGCTATGATGCTAAGGTTGGATTTGAACCATTTGACAATGCTCTAGCGGGTGCAGATTTTAAGAGATTTAAAAACCCCCTTATGAATCAGGTTATAGGGAATATGCTTAATTCATTAAAAGAGGTATCATCAATGCTTGGTGATTATCTTAAAAATAACAAGTTTTTGTTTGATTATGACAGGAAACTCCTTGAGAGTTACAAGAAGCTTATGGACGATTATATCAGTGGCAAGGGTCTTACTGAAAGGTATAAAGAGAATCCTCATCTTGTTAAGTCGGGCCAGATAGTTACTATGGTTCTAGGCTTTAACACGCCTAGCATGTTATATTTAGCTGATGATAAAACAGGTAAATATAAATTTACGGTGTCTGGCTATAAGCCTGTTGATTGGAAAGATGTAAGCATTAATGCCGAAAGAACAGGAATATTAGGCTGTCTTAATAAGTCATTAGATTTAGAGAAGGCTAAAAGTGATTATGCTACTACAGGCGACGCTACAAGACATAGCATTCGCAAGGCCTATGTTGAATACTTAGCTGAGGCTGAGAAGGTATTTGGTATGACCGAGAAGAGTTATAATCAAATGAAACCTTACCTCGGAACAGGTTATATAGATATAGCAGGCGAAAGAGCTGCAAAGTTTGCCTTATACGATGCAGAGGCACATATCAAGCTTATTGATGCTGGTTATCCTATGTCAGACATGTCTTCAATTAGCCAGTTCTACTGCCTAATGAAAGATTTTGAGACAAGCTATAAGGAGAAGAATGATACTGCCTTTCAGGACGCATATGATAAAATGAACGCAGTATGGCAGTTCGTTGTTGATAAACAGTATATTGATAAGAATATTAGGAAAACTGCCATAGAAACGATGGCTAAGACACTTGAGGATGTAGCTGATTCACTTGGTGATAAGACTACATTTGATTTAAAGGGTGTATCTAGGACACTTACTAACAGAATAACCAATGATAAGGCTCTTTCTAAAAGAGAAAAAGCAGAGATAGGCGCTGGCTCTACGATGCTTAGTGTGATGATAGATTATGTTGATCCTGCTTTAGTATCTTCATCTAGTCAGTTTAAGAATATGAAAGAGTGTATAAACAAGTTTTCTAGTATAGACAGAAAAAAGGATCCAGCAGGATATTTATATTGGAGAGACAAATCAACAGCGGCTACTAAAGAATATATTTTATTTAAGCATAAACAGTTAAATAATCCTAAGGCTGGCCATAAGAGATCAGCTTTAGAAGCTAATCGTGTTAAAACTGCTAATAATATCCTTCAAAGATTAGAATCCATGGAGAGAAAAGACACAATGGTCTCTTTGGCACATGATACGAGAGTGCAAGTAGGCACAGACGTAGAATATAATGAGATTAGAAATCTCTTAGTAGGAGAAGTTCTTCTTGAAAAGGCCAGAGAGGATATCTCAAGATATCTAAATGCCATGAAGGCAGTCTTAGTCAACTCTCAGAAGAATTACGATGCTAACTTTGAAAATGATGCAACGGAAGGATCTAAGGAATATAGAGCATATACACAGGCTCTTGAGCACTGCTTAAAAGTTCTTGAGGATAAGAACTGTAGCCCAGAGGAGATTACCAATTCTCTAAAGACTCTACACAAGAATGCTAAGCATTACAAAAATGAGAAGGATGGCATTTTCTTTAATCCTTTGACAACAAGTGGTAAGAATAGATTTGATCAGGCTGTTGACGCAATGAAGGAAATACCTGGATTAGTTTACACATACGAAGCAGCAAGAAGAAAGCTTATGAATTATCGAGATGAACATGGTTATTCATATGCTAATAAGCCACTAAGCAAGATAAAAGAGATGGCCGAACCATATAAAGAGTATTTCCCTGATATGATGAAATATGATGTCAATTTTAAGGATATAAATGCTACTTATAGTGACCATAAAGAACTATCTAAATTGCAAGTTAAGGTATCTAATAGGCTTGTAAAGGACAATCAGCTATTAAAAGACGAATATAATTACGGCAAATCACTTGATTACTTTACTGCTGCAGGTCCTAAGATGAATAGTTATGAAATGGCTAGGAATTATGTAACTCTTAAGTATCTAAATGAGTTATATAACCCAGATGCAACTATGGTAACTACCAACAAGATTATTCGTGATATTAATGAACATGTAATTGAAAAGGATATCATGAGTCTTAGCGAGAGTAATGTTTTTAAGGCTATGATTAAGAAGAATCGTCATACAGCTCTTAGTGAGTGGGAAAAAGTAGATAAGCGCATTAAAGATATTGAGAAAATAGTTAAAGACAAGTATGAAGGACTATATACAGGCAATAACGCTGGATACGAAACTCTTGGAAACTATATAAATAAAAGAGAAGGCTTTGATGATTTTTATACAGCTGCTGCAACTGCTAATGTTTGCGAGATGTTATTGGATCCTAAGAATAAGCAGGCAAGACGCATTCTAGAAGCTATGGCTGCTGATAAGACAGTTAATCCTGAAGAAGAGCTTGATATTCTTATTGAGGTTGGAGCTAAAACAATGGAGCGCAAACTTAACGGTGTCAAGAATAAATATAAGAGTAATAAAGACCCTATTGCAAGCGACGGTATAGACTATAACAAGGCTAGAAAAGATCCAAGTATTATCAGCAAGGTTAACTCTGATATCATTAATAAGTTTAAGGCTAACACTAAGGTAAGAGAGGCAAATGCTGAGGCTATAGCTAAAAACGCCAAGAAAGTCAATGAAAATAAAGGGCCTGGTATAGGATTCTAAGATTTTATGAGGTGTTGCACTTTTGTTATATATCTAGTGTTACACTTAAGCTGTTGATAAGTAAACAGAGCTATTATAGCTAATAAAGCTTAATTAATAGCCATAACTAATAAAGCTTATAAGTAAGACTAGATTATAACAAAGCACATAGGAGGAACGAATTATGAAGGAAGTAGAAACAAACGTTAAAGGTAAAGCATTTGACTACAGCTTAAATCAGATTAACATTAATGATTTTGCACCAGTTGAATCTACAGCATTTAAGTCTGCAATGGTACTAGCAGGAGTTGGCAATGCTACTAGTAACTACTCAATGAGATCGCTATTTGTATATTGGCTTATGGGTGTAAAGGATATGTCATTTAAGGATGTAATTAATACATCTAAGCTTGACGCAACGAAGAAGAAGGAACTAGGTGCCTTAATGTCTTCCTCCTTTAAGTCCTTGCCATATATTGCATTATCCTTAAAGAAATTGACAAACTCTGCACCTAGTTCCTTCT
>JAIKVP010000105.1 GCA_024685635.1 Lachnospiraceae bacterium | reverse complement strand
GCTAAAAAATGTTAAACCGTATAATTTAGAGGAAACTAATGTCGGCTATGCGACAGTTGCTTTAACTGATTCTTTGGGCAACTATTATTTTCATAGCAATGTAGATCCTGTTTGGGAAGCAAGAGCTCTAATTGAAGACTACTACGTGCCTAAATGCGAGAACTATATAATGATCGGAGCAGGCTTAGGATACGGCGCTAGAGAGCTTCTAAAGAAGAACCAGTTTAGCAAGGTTACAGTATATGAGCACGACGCAAGGATGCTTAAATCTATGATATCTTATATAGATTTTAGTAAGTTTATAGATAATGGCAGACTAACGATTATTCTTGATGACAAGTTTGAGCATCTGACTAAG
Organism: Lachnospiraceae bacterium; assembly: GCA_024685635.1. Taxonomy (GTDB): domain Bacteria; phylum Bacillota; class Clostridia; order Lachnospirales; family Lachnospiraceae; genus NC2004. The sequence continues at coordinate 4,797 of JAIKVP010000105.1, read as the reverse complement.
GCTCTTGAGGCTGAAGACACAGTGGTAGTTATGCATGAGCCTAGCATCAGAAATGTTAAGGATGACCTTATTAGAAATCAGCTTTATATGTATTTTTATAAGGAGAGCGGACTTAGAAAAAGCTCGGAGCTTATGGAGTCTAATTTCTATCAGAATTACAGAAATTGCAGAAGCAATGTTGATGAGTTAGAGTCAGCATTTTCTGGTAAGAAAGTGGTAATAGTTGCTGCGGGCCCATCGGCTAGCAAGCACTATGAGGCGTTAAGAAACAGGCCTGATGATGTGGTAATTGTTGCGGTTACAACAATTTACAAGAAACTTTTAGCAGAGGGTATTAAGCCTGATTATATTGTACATATTGATACAAGCTCTAAGACAGTTTTGCACATAAAGGGGGTTGATGATGACACTCCTCTTTTGGTATTGTCAACTGCCTATGAGGGATGCGCAAGAGTGCATGAAGGAAGAAGTTATATCGTGTACCAAAAGGGATATAATTTGGCTGAAGAGAAGGCTATGATGGGATATAAGCTTTATGAGACAGGCGGCTCTGTTACCTGCGTAGCTTTAGATGTTGCGGTGCAGCTTAAAGCTAAAGAGGTGATTTTAATAGGCTTAGATTTAGCATATACCGGCGGATTAATACATGCAGAGGGATCACATTCTACAGAGCACAATAATGAAGCTGATATTTCAAATGCATACATGGTTAAGGGCTACTACGGTGACCCTGTTCCTAGTACCCTAGTATTTGATGGTTTTATCAGATGGTTTAGTGATTACGCTAGAAGACATCCTGATGCCAATATCATCAACTCAACGGAAGGTGGAGCAGATATAGCCAATATTAAGAAAATGCCATTTAAAGAGGCGCTTGAATTGTAGAATTTGACAATTGTTATTTTACTTATAATGTTATAGGATTATGGAGGTGCTTTTATGATTAAGCGAGCTGTTAAACAGGAGTTAGAGCTTAAGGAGAAGATACTAAAGAATAACCTAGCTAATAACTATAAAGATGCTGCTCATGAAGCACTTGCCGACTTAAAAAATGCTGTCGAGGAATTACATAATAGTGGGCAGCTTAAGGAGAAGGATTATGTTAAGTACAGTGGAATTGTAAGAGATTACACCAACAACATGAAAAACTACCATCACTGATGGAGTTATTATTTTTTCAAAAAATATAAATATATTTGGAGGCTGCAATGAAGATTAGCATAATTACACCTTTTAACAAGGGTGTTCATTTTTTGAAGGATTATTTTATGAGTTTAGAGGCGCAGACATATCAGGATTTTGAGATTGTTCTAGCACTTAATGGTATTGAGGATGACGAAAGAGCTGAGATTGATGCACTTATTAAGGAGAAAGAGGATCATTTTCAGATTCAGGTTATTGAGACGGATAACGATGTAGCTATCGCAAGAAATGAAGCTATTAAGGCCGCAAGAGGAGAGTATTTATTCTTTATGGATGCGGATGATTATATTGAGGAAGAGGCACTAGAATGCCTTTATGATGAGCTTAAGGGAACTAAGTATTTAGACTTTACATTTGCACTTTGGAAGGTTAGCTACAATAGATACGAGGTTTATATGGGCGTTGAGAGAAAGCCTAAGAATGAGGATGACGAGAATAATGATGCTGATCAGGTTGAGGACGACAGTGATGATACAGATGATGTTGTTGAGGTTGTTCAGGGCAAGTACTCTAGCTATACTCCTGGTATGAATGCAGGTGTAGAAAAGACTGCTGCTAAGCGTCATTATAAGTTATATAAGGATTATCAGAGAGCTTTAGATATAGATGAGTTAGATGATGAGGCGGCTAAGGCACAGCAGTATCAGGTTGGTGCAGCGCAGCAGCTTCTACTTAGACAGGGCGGATTAAAGACAATCAGTGCCTTAAGTATCCTTATCAGAAAGGGATATTTAACAAGACATAAGATTGATTTTGATTCTGAGTCTTATCTATATGAGGACTTGTCATTTATGGTTAAGCTTATTGATTCAGGCGCAGTAGGTAAGCGTGTAAATGAAGCTAAGTATGTTAAGCATAGACATAACGATCCTGTTACACATCCTGGAATCAACCAGATGAAGGATCCTAAGAGATTTGAGTATTCAATTACTGCATATAACAGAGCAAAGGATGCCATTGATGAGGATGGTGTGGCAAGATTTTATCTTGATCAAATTATGCTTAATTACTTCTGTCGTTATTTTGTTACCCGTGTTAGACGAAGCACTAATGACTATTGGAGAGAAGAGCGTTTTGAAGTAATGCAGGAGATTGTAAAGGGCTGTACTAAAGAGATTAAAGATGCTTATGGGCCTTTTGAATCTAAGCTTATTAAGGCCTGCGAGAAGGGCGACTTAAAAGCTGTTCAGCGCTTAACTGCAAGAAAGCTTGCTAAGAAGAAGTTTAAGAGTATGAAGACCAATTCTCATACATTTCCTAGATATCTATATTACAACTTCTTTACAGAGAAGCCACTTTTAGAAAATGTTGTAATGTTTGAGACCTTCTTTGGAAAGTCTTATTCAGACAGCCCTAAGTATATCTACGAATATTTGCATGAGCATTATCCAAGAAGATTCAAATACGTCTGGTCTGTTGATGATATGAGTGTTAAGGTTCCTTATGGAGCTAAGAAGGTTAAGAGATATAGTATTGAGTATATGTATTATCTGGCTCGCGCTAAGTATCAGGTATTTAATGTCAGACAGCCTTTAGGATATCGTAAGCAAAAGGGTAATGTTTTCCTTGAGTGCTGGCATGGAACACCTCTAAAGAGATTGGTATTTGACCAGGAAGAGGTTGCTTCTGCAGATCCTAAATATAAGTCACATTTTTATAAGCATACGCTTGACTGGGATTATTTGATTTCTCCTAATCCTTTTAGTACAGGGGCTTTTCAGTCTGCATTTAGGGTTCCTAAGGAGAAGATTATCGAGACAGGTTATCCTAGAAATGACATTTTATATAAGGGCAATACGCCAGAGAATATTAAGAATATCAAGAAGAAGTTAGGTATTCCAGAAGACAAGAAGGTTATATTATATGCTCCTACATGGAGAGATGATGACTATGTTTCATCAGGTAATTATAACTTTGAATTGCAGCTTAATCTTGATGATATGAGAAAGAGATTATCTGACGAATATGTTGTAGTGCTTAGAATGCATTATTATATTGCAAGCCAGATGGATATTTCTGAATATGAGGGATTTGCATTTGACGAGAGTAGCTACAGTGATATATCTGACTTGTACTTGATTTCTGATATCTTGATTACAGATTATTCTTCAGTATTCTTTGACTATGGTAATTTAAGAAGACCAGTACTTTTCTTTACTTATGACCTTGAAAAGTATAGAGATATGTTAAGAGGATTCTATCTTGATATAGAGAAGGATGTACCAGGTCCGCTCCTTTATACTGCTGATGAGGTTACTGACGCGATTGAGAGAATTGATGAGATAACTGAGCAGTACAAGGATAGGTATGATGAATTCTATGAGCGCTTCTGTAGTGTTGATGATGGTAATGCTGCTAAGAGGGTTTGTGAGATTGTATTTGGCAAGGAAGAGAAATAGTATATTTACATGAGGTGATTAGATTGAAGTGTATTAATTGCGGAGCAGAGTGTGAACTTACTAAATCTTTACTTAAGTGGAGATGTCCTTTTTGTGATTCTTTATATGACGCAGAGGGTGAAGATGCTGAGAAGATTAGGGAAAAGTACCAGGAATTTGATCCAGAGATGTTTGTCGTAGAAAGAGATTTTTCTGAGTTCATGGATAAGAAAGTGACAGCTACTAATATTAAGTCACTTAAGCGCTGTCTCAATGAACTTGGATCTGTTGAGGAGATTTTATCATATATTAGGCGCACTCATTCTAATTGTGAAGACATAGCGATGGATGACATAAGAGAGGATATGATTAACGCATGCCATGAGAGGTTAGCTTCAATATTAGAGCCTAGTGAAAAGCTACTAATGTATATTGATAGGGGCATATTTTTTAAGAACAAGGAGTATTATCTGATAACAGATAAGAGATCAATTTTTGTATATAAAAAGAAGAATCCTTTTGTCTATCATAAGGATATTTCTTCTCTTAAATTGGAATCGTTTATGGATACACCAAGCTGGGAGATAAATCAGTCTTACGAAACCGCTGTTGGAAATGTTGCAATAACTGGAGATCTAAGCGGTGCGATAGTTGCTCTTATCATCTTGTTAGGATTTAGAAATGATCCTAATAAGGATAGGATTAGACTTATATAGTATTGTTATTTTTAAGTATTATTAAGACTATAATTCTGTTTTAATAATAACTTATTAAATGTAGCTTATAAATAATTATTATTTTATTAGGTAACCAAAATACAGATACTATGTTTGGAAGTCTTGTAGATACTAAAGACATATGTGGAGCGCTTGTGGCACTTATGGTTTTATTAGGATTTGAAGATGATCCTAATAAGGTATTAGTTACTCTTAAATAGATTATTATAAGGATTGTTTAGATATGAAAAACATTTTTGTTAGTCCAATAATGTTGATAATATCATACATTATCTTGTTTTTGCCTCTTAGCGATAGAACGCCACAGGTATATGCAATACAGGTTATTTCTCTTATATTCTTTAGTATTGGATACTTTGGCGGTTATGAGTTTATAAGCTGGATTCAAAAGACGTTTGGACTTATAGCATCTATTTCATTTTGGTTTGGAATAGTAACAATAACATTTGTAGTTAGTTATTATAGAGTATATTACTATC
>JAIKVP010000097.1 GCA_024685635.1 Lachnospiraceae bacterium | reverse complement strand
AGTTGAAATGTTGAGAGAATTCGCTCGTAAAATCGACTGTTTGAGCGAAGCGAGTTGTCGATTTCGTGCGAATTCTCTTAACATTTCGACACTGATTTAGCAAATTTTAGCGTGCTCTAAAATATGCGTCAGTATTCCTGCGTCACTCGCACAAACCAGTCAGTATTCCTGCGTCCCTCTCACAAACATTACATAATAAAACCACCAACATATATATAACATTTCTAGTAATCTATATTAACTTGCACCAGTCAGCAGGAATGCTGATGCATATTTTAGAGCGTTAAGCGCAATTTGCGTTAAATCAGTAGTTGAAATGTTGAGAGAATTCGCTCGTAAAATCGACTGTTTGAGCGAAGCGAGTTGTCGATTTCGTGCGAATTCTCTTAACATTTCGACACTGATTTAGCAAATTTTAGCGTGCTCTAAAATATGCGTCAGTATTCCTGTGTCCCTCTCCAAAGAGAATATAAATTACTAGAAAAAAAGCGAGCGCGCAAATAACGCACCCGCTAAATATATCATTGTTGAAATTAGATAGCATCCTTAGGCAACTTAACCTTAACCTTAGAAAGCTTCCAAATCTCCTTAGCATACTCCTCAATAGTACGATCAGAAGTGAACTTACCGCTGCAAGCTGTGTTAAGAAGAGCAGCCTTAGCCCATGCCTCTTCATTCTCATACCATGCATTTACTCTCTTCTGAGCCTCGCAATATGAATCAAAATCTCTTAAGATGAAGTACTGATCCTGATTTAATAATGAATCATAGATATCTCTAAAGAGTTCTGTATCATTACCTGAGTATGTTCCATCAACAAGCTGGGTAAGAACCTTACGAACAGCCTGATTGTTGTTGAAAATGTCACGTGGATAGTAGCCACCATCACGCTCGTAAGCCATAACCTCGTCAGCACGAAGTCCGAAGATGATTGCATTTTCCTCGCCTACTTCTTCTACGATCTCGATGTTAGCACCGTCCATTGTACCAAGTGTAAGAGCACCATTAAGCATGAACTTCATGTTACCTGTTCCTGAAGCCTCCTTAGAAGCTGTAGAAATCTGCTCTGATACATCAGCTGCAGCAAATAGAAGCTCTGCATTACTTACTCTGTAGTCCTCGATGAATACAACCTTAATCTTACCGTCGATTGACTCGTCGTTGTTGATGATATCAGCAACATTGTTGATAAGCTTGATTGTAAGCTTAGCACGACGATATCCTGCAGCTGCCTTAGCACCGAAGATATACGTATGTGGATAGAAATCCATGCTAGGATTAGCCTTAAGCTCGTTATATACATGCATTACATGTAAAATGTTAAGAAGCTGTCTCTTGTACTCATGAAGTCTCTTAACCTGAATATCAAAGATTGAACGAGGATCAACATCAATTCCGTTATGCTCCTTAATGTACTCAGCAAGACGAAGCTTGTTCTTGTACTTAATCTGCATAAACTCCTGCTGATACTTAGCATCATCAGCATAAACCTTTAATTTCTTCATCTTAGAAAGATCTGTGATCCACTCATCACCAATCTTCTCTGTTACCCAAGCTGCAAGCTCTGGGTTACCGTGAAGTAAGAAACGTCTCTGGGTAATACCGTTAGTCTTGTTGTTGAACTTATCTGGATATAACTCATAGAAGTCCTTAAGCTCTCTCTTCTTTAAGATGTCTGTATGAAGCTGAGCAACACCGTTTACTGCGTATGAACCTGCAATTGCAAGGTGTGCCATCTTAACCTGTCCATCATAGATGATTGCCATCTTAGCAACCTTCTCCTGATTGTTAGGATACTTAGCCTGAATCTCATTGATGAAGCGGCGGTTAATCTCCTCAACGATCTGATAGATACGTGGAAGAAGACGTGAGAATAACTCGATAGGCCACTTCTCAAGTGCCTCAGCCATAATTGTATGGTTGGTATATGCACATGTCTTAGAAGTAATCTCCCATGCTTCATCCCAAGGAAGTCCCTCATCATCCATAAGGATACGCATAAGCTCTGCAACTGCTACAGTTGGATGTGTATCATTTAACTGGAACGCAACCTTGTTAGGAAGGTCGTGTATATCCTTATTGTTCTCTTTGAACTTCAAAATAGCTCTCTGTACTGATGCAGAAACGAAGAAATACTGCTGCTTTAAGCGAAGCTCCTTACCTGCATAGTGGTTATCGTTTGGATAAAGCACCTCACAGATAGTACGTGCAAGGTTCTGCTCCTCAACAGCTCTCTGATACTCACCCTTGTCAAATGAATCAAGGTTGAATGTCTGACAAGCCTCTGCATCCCAGATACGAAGAGTATTAACTACATTGTTACCATATCCTACGATTGGCATATCATAAGGCACTGCTCTGATAGCCTGGTAATCTCTCTGGATGAACTCCATCTTACCGTTTGCGTTCTGCTCTGCGTATACATTTCCACCAAACTTAACGATAACAGCATAGTCATCACGGCGAATCTCAAATGGGTTGCCATCCTTTAACCAATCATCTGGCTTCTCAATCTGATATCCATCTCTAATCTCCTGTCTAAACATACCATAGCGGTAACGAATACCACATCCGTATGCTGGATAACCTAGTGTAGCAAGGGAGTCTAGGAAACATGCTGCAAGACGACCTAAACCACCATTACCAAGTGCGGCGTCTCTCTCCTGATCCTCAATTAAATCAATATCAAATCCTAACTCATCAAGAGCTTCCTTGATATCATTATAGTAAGTCAAGTTAATCATATTGTTTCCAAGAGCACGTCCCATAAGGAACTCCATTGAGAGATAATACACTGTCTTAGCGTTCTTCTTCTCATACTCTTTGTGAGAGGCAATCCAACGATCAATGATATAGTCCTTAACCGCAAGAGAAACTGCCTGATACACCTGCTTAGGTGTAGCCTCATCAAGAGTTCTTCGATACTGAATCTTAACATTCTCAGTAACGGCTTTTTTGAAAGCTTTCTTGTCAAAGCCGTTTTTGGTAGTTGTAGATTTTGCTGCCATTTAAGTTACCTTTCCTTCCTTATAATATTATTAATAAGTTTCGTATTTATAACGACTCCAAAAAAGCCGGATTAAAGATTAGTTCTCTCGACACCAAATGTTACTGTTTCGCCGTTAATAGTTACATCCTTGACGAAGCCCTTGGTCTCACCTAAAATTATTCTCTTAGCAAGAACATCAGACTTAATATCGTCAGCGTTCTTAGTCATAACCTCAGCAATCCTGTCGTTATTATCATTGTATATAGTAATCTGATCTGTTACCTCATATCCAGCTTCCTTACGCATATTCTGAATCTTACTAACAATCTCGCGCACTAAGCCTTCCTCTAAAAGTTCTTCTGTCAGATTAGTATCAATTACTACTGTAACACCACCGTCAGCCGCTGCCTGATAGCCATCCTTCTCAGCCATTTCAACTAAGAGATCAGCCTTGGTAAGTGTTATTGTTGTGTCTGGCAATTCTAAGTCCATCTCGCCCTTCTCATTAAGCTCCTTCATAGCGCTAGCGCCATCAAGATTAGCAAGTGCATTCTTAATAGCATTAATCTTGTCGCCATACTTAGGACCTAATACCTTAAACTGTGGCTTTAATGTGTAAGCTGTCATATCACTTACATCATCCTTAAAGTCAACCTTCTTGATATTAAGCTCATCTTCAATAATCTCAACATAAAAGTCTGACAAAGGCTCCTTGCCTGATACATACATTTGTCCAATTGGCTGACGATTCTTAATACCTGAACTGTTACGAGCGGCACGACCGATTGTAACAATCTTAAGAACCTCTTCCATATCAGCCTCAAGCTTAGTATCAATCAAGCTCTCATCAACTGTAGGATAGTCACACAAATGTATACTCTTAGGTGCATCTTTAAAGCGTGCCACTAAGTTCTGATAAATATCTTCTGTTATAAATGGAACAAGTGGAGCTGCTGCCTTAGCAATGGTAACAAGTGCAGTATAAAGAGTCATGTAAGCATTAATCTTATCCTGCTCCATTCCCTTAGCCCAGTATCTCTCACGTCCACGTCTTACATACCAGTTACTCATCTCATCTACGAAATCCTGCAATGCTCTTGCACTTTCAGGAATCTTGTAATTTTCTAAGCAATCATCAACAGTCTTAACTGTTGTATTAAGCTTAGAGAGTAACCATTTATCCATAACTGGCAATGAATCAACATTTAACTCGTACTTAGTTGGGTTAAACTCATCAATATCAGCATATAGAACGAAGAATGAATAGGTATTCCACAAGGTACTCATGAACTTTCTCTGTCCCTCAACAACTGCCTTCTCGTGGA
>JAIKVP010000021.1 GCA_024685635.1 Lachnospiraceae bacterium | reverse complement strand
GGGCGTGGAACTTGGCGAAAATATAAGCGAATTAGATATGGTTAGAACAAATGGTGTAGGAATGCCATCACTCTTAAAGGGCAATTTTACAGTGGGATCTGAGCGTGGATGTAAGCTCTTTTTGAATCCGACTAATGAGCTATATATTAAGATTGAGACAGATGATAAGACCTATTACTTAAGTGGTGTGGACGATAAAGAAACTAAGGCTGTCTATGAAGAGATTAAAAGTGCAAGTTAAAGCATATTGATAGAGTAATAGATATAATTATGCCATAACTAAATAGTGATATTAGCCCCTTTTACTAGAAAAACAGTAAAAGGGGTGTTTTTTTGCGCCATACATTTTACAAAACTTTTACGATTGAACGATTTTGATTTTTACTTTTGACGAATAGAATTTATTATGTCATCGCGAGACGGAATAATAAAGTAATGAATCAAAGGAGGTTCAATTATGAAGAATTTAGTATTAAAAACAGTAGCAGTTTGTGTTACAGCATTGACACTTGTTGTAGGAATGTCTGGATGTGGAACAGCAAATGTAACTGATAATAAGGCAGGAGATTCAAAATCAGGAAAAATTACATTAGCAGGTAGTACTTCAATGGAAAAACTCTGTGAGGCCATGAGCGAGAGCTATATGGCAGCAAATCCGAGCGTGACAGTTACAGTCGAGTATACTGGCTCAAGCGCAGGAATTGAGTCCTTAAGCCAGGGTAGCGTGGATATTGGTAACGCCTCTAGAGGTCTTAAGGATGGAGAAAAAGAGAGTGGAGTTGTTGAAAATATAGTAGCAATTGATGGTATTGCAGTTATTTCAAATAAGTCTAATACAGTATCTAATCTTACCAAAGAGCAGCTTGTAGATATTTACACAGGTAAGATTTCAAACTGGAAAGAGCTTGGTGGAAATGATGAGTCAATCGTTGTGATCGGTCGCGAGGCTGGTTCTGGTACAAGAGCTGCATTTGAGGAGCTGCTTGAGATTGAAGACGCTTGTAAATATGCTCAAGAGCTTGATTCAACAGGTGCTGTACTTGCTAAAACATCTTCAACGCCAGGTTCGATTGGATATGTTTCTTTAGATGCAGTTGACGATTCTGTTATTAGTGTTTCTCTTGACGGAGTTGAGGCATCTGAGGAGAATATTAAGGCAGGAAGCTATATTCTATCCCGTCCGTTTGTAATGGCTACAATGGGTGACATTTCAAAGCAGAACGATCTAGTTAAGTCATGGTTTGATTATGTTAAGTCAGATGAGGGTAAAGAAGTTATATCTAGCGTAGGATTAATACTTCCAGATTAGGAGAGTCGAGTATGAATAGCAGGATTAAAGTAAATTCTACTGAATTAATAGCAAAGTATGTGTTTATTGTAAGTGCGGCTATAGCAATATTTGCAGTAGCTTCAATTACAGTATATATGATTGCAAAGGGTACACCAGCACTAAAAAGTGTTGGTGCAGTTGACCTATTATTTGGAACAAGTTGGAAACCAACAGCGGATAGTCCGTCATATGGAATATTATATATAATATTAACTTCTATTGTTGGAACAACAGCTAGTATCTTGATAGGAGTGCCTATAGCAGTCTTAACCGCTGTATTCTTAACTGAGGTGGCATCTAAGAGATTAGCAGCAATCGTTCAGCCTGCAGTTGAGCTTTTAGCAGCGATTCCGTCTGTTATATACGGTCTCTTAGGACTAATGCTGTTAAATCCATTTATGTTTAAGCTTGAAAAGATATTATTTAATGATTCTGAAACACACCAGTTTACAGGTGGCTCAAACCTACTTTCAGCAATCATAGTTCTTGCAATTATGATACTTCCGACTGTTGTAAATGTAAGTGTTTCTTCAATCAAGGCGGTATCATTTGACCTAAGAGCAGCATCTTTAGCCTTAGGAGCTAGTAAGATACAGACAATATTTAAGGTGACACTGCCAGCAGCTAAGTCAGGCATACTAACAGGCGTAGTACTTGGAATAGGTAGAGCTCTAGGTGAAGCTATGGCAATTAACATGGTTGCAGGTGGATCAGTAAATCTTCCTTTACCATTTAGCTCAGTTCGTTTTTTGACAACACAGCTTGTAAGTGAGATGGGCTATGCTGAAGGTATTCATAGACAGGTGCTTTTCACAGTTGGACTTGTTTTATACATATTCATAATGGCAGTTAATATTGTTTTGTTAAAGTTAAGAAAGGAGGCAAGTGCAAATGATTAATCAAGCAAGTATTCAATCAACTATTGTAAGTAAAGATTTAGCATCAAATATTAGCCTTGTTTCTAAACTTAACAAGAGAAAAATAAAAGATGGTATTTTATATTTTTTTATATATCTTTCAGCAGCTATTTCAGTAGTTTTACTTGCATCAATTATCATATATGTTCTTGTAAAGGGCTATGATAAGGTAAGCTTAAGCTTTTTGACTTCTGTTACATCAGTCTTAAAAGGCACTGTTGGAATTGCTGGTAATATTCTAAATACAGTTATAATAATTCTAATAACAATGTTAATTGCGACTCCAATAGGAGTTGGAGCAGCAATTTACTTAAATGAATATGCTAAGCCTGGAAGATTTGTAAGTATAATAGAATTTGCAACGGAAACCTTATCAGGAATCCCGTCAATTATATTTGGTCTGTTTGGAATGATGTTCTTTGGACAGACCTTAGGCTTTGGTTATTCGTTGCTTACAGGTTCACTTACTCTTATTTTAATGGTTTTACCATTAATAACAAGAAATACGCAGGAAGCCTTAAAGACAGTTCCAGATAGCTACCGTCATGGAGCTATAGGTCTTGGATCAGGCAAATGGCATATGATTAGAACTATACTTATCCCATCATCACTTCCTGGAATTATAACTGGAGTGATATTAGCGATAGGAAGAATAGTAGGAGAGTCTGCAGCCTTGTTGTTCACTGCTGGTAGCGCTAAGATTTTGCCAAATACTTTAGCAGATTTATTTCCTAAGGTATTTCAATCAGGCGGAACAATGACGGTTCAGTTATATTTATCAGCAACTAGTGAGGGAGATTTTGATACAGCTTTTGGAATAGCAGTTGTACTCTTGGTATTAGTATTTTTAATCAATCTAGCAACCAAGAAATTAGCTGCAAGATTTGATGTGACGAGGAGAAAATAGAATGGAAGAAAATGTAAAGATTAATGTAGAGGATCTAAACCTCTATTACGGAAACAACCATGCATTAAAGAATGTAAATTTAAGGATTAGACCGAATGCTGTTACAGCATTTATCGGACCGTCAGGCTGTGGTAAATCAACCTTCTTAAAAACGTTAAACAGAATGAATGACTTAGTTGATAACGTAAAGATAGAAGGAAAGGTTATGCTAGAGGGGGAGGATGTTTACTCTCCTGAAATGGATACTACATTACTTAGAAAAAAGGTTGGAATGGTATTTCAGCAACCTAATCCGTTTCCTATGAGCATATACGACAATATTGCTTATGGGCCAAGGGTTCACGGAATTAAAGACAAAAAGAAACTAGATAGAATTGTTGAGGAGAGCTTAAAAGGGGCGGCTATCTTTGATGAGGTAAAGGATCGCCTAAAAAAGTCGGCATTAGGCTTGTCTGGTGGACAGCAGCAGAGAATATGTATTGCTAGAGCTTTAGCGGTTCAACCAGATGTACTTTTGATGGATGAGCCAACATCTGCCCTTGATCCGATTTCTACTTCTAAGATAGAGGATTTGATGGAAGAGCTAAAGAAAAAATATACTGTGGTTATCGTTACACATAATATGCAGCAGGCAGTGCGTGTTGCAGATGATACAGCATTTTTCCTGCTTGGCGAACTAATAGAATTTAGTGATACTAAAAAGCTGTTTTCTTATCCACAAGACAAGAGAACAGAAGATTATATTACAGGAAGATTTGGCTAAAAAGGAGATAATTTAATATGAGGTTAAAATTTGACGAACAGCTTCGTCTATTAAACAAAGAAATGATTACAATGAGCAATATGATTGAGAAGGCGATTCAAGAGGCGATTGATGCACTCTTTTCTCAGGATGTCAAGAAAGCCAGACAGATAATGGATGATGATGAATACATTGACCAGGAGAAAAAGAAGATTGAGAATATGTGCTTTAATCTCTTGATACAGCAACAGCCAGTAGCAAGAGATCTTAGAGTGATAACGGCAGCTATGAAAATGGTAACGGATATGGAGAGAATCGGCGATCAGGCGGCAGATATATCAGAGCTTACAATCATGATGGCTGATAGTCCATACGCTATCAAGGAGGACAATATTAAGAAAATGGCAGCTGAGACTATGATTATGCTAATACACGCAGTTGAGGCATATGTTGAGCATGATGTTGATAAGGCAAGGGAAGTAATAGATCATGACGACATAGTCGATGAATTCTTTGTAAAGGTAAAGACTGAGCTCATGGAGGTTATGCAGAAAAATGCAGGCAACGAAGAGCAGGCAGCTGATTTACTCATGGTAAACAAATACCTTGAGAGAATTGGTGATCACGCATCTAATATTGCTAGCTGGGTAATCTTTTCTATTGATGATAAAGGCTTATTAAAAGAGGCATAAAAGTTAAATAATAAATCTAAAAACAGCTAGTTACAACCTGTAACTAGCTGTTATTTTTATATAATATTAAAGAAAAATAATCATATAATTAAGAGCTACTAACTATATGATTATTTATTTAGTCTAATGATTCATCATCACGAAATTGATGATTGCAGTAATAAATATATGATGCATAGAGTGAAATAACAATTGGATATCCTAAAAGACACAACATCCAGTCTATTGAATTAAGGGACCATATACTCACTATTCTCCATATTATTAAGCCAACAAATGCAGATGCTGCACATATAATCATACTTGCAATCTTAAACTTTTTTTCTTTATTCCAGTTCTTTTTATCGATATAATTCCATAGCATTTTCATCTTACCCACCTCCTAAAAATATTATATTAATGCTATGTAAAAGCTGAAATCAAGCTTTTGTAAATACTGTGTAAAACTAAAAAATTTTACTTGTATTTTACATATTAGGATATAAGGCTTTTACATCTGTATATTATTATTAGGCTTAAGAAAACTAGTTAATATAACAGGTGAAAGGATGAATAAATATGGCTTTAGTATATGTAGTAGAGGATGATTCAAGCATTCAGGAAATAGAGAGAATGGCACTAAAGAATAGCAATTATATGGTAAAGGTGTTTGACAGGGCGTCTTCATTTTATGAGAGTTTAGAGAATGTATTACCTGATATTGTTTTGCTTGATATTATGCTGCCTGATGAGGATGGATTTGAGATTGTAAGAAAATTGAGAAGCGATATTAAGACAAGCAAGCTGCCAATCATTATGGTGACAGCTAAGACCTTAGAGATGGATATGCTTAAGGCTTTAGATGGTGGAGCAGATGATTATATTAAAAAACCTTTTTCTGTCATGGAGCTTTTATCAAGAGTGAGGGCTCTTCTTAGACGCAGTAGCGAAGAAGATATAAAGCAACTAAAGGTAGGAACTATTATGCTTGATGACGAAAGGCATACTGTTATAACAAATGATGAACTGGTTGTTTTAACCTTAAAGGAATACGAATTATTGAGGTATCTTATGATTAATGAGGGAATAGTTTTAGGCAGAGAGACGATAATGCATAATGTCTGGGACACTGATTTTGAGGGCGAGTCAAGAACAGTAGATATGCATATAAAGACCTTAAGGCATAAATTAGGGCAAAGTGGTAAGCAGATTAGAACAATCAGAGGCGTTGGCTATTCTATAAAAAATGAATGCGAGGCATAACTATGAGGCAAAGGATTAACTTAAGATTGAGTTTGATTGCATTGATGGCAGTTGTTTTAACCACCAATGGTATAACCATAATCTATTACAAGCTTTTTCAAGACCAGGTGCGTGATGACTTAAAACAGAGTGCTAAGGTTTTGGTTGAAACTAACATTTTTCAGGACTCATATTCGCTTACTAATCTTAACCTAGATGAGCTAAATAAGCTTCAGTTTAATGACCTAAGAGTCAGTTGGATTGATAGAGACGGGACAGTTTTATATGACAATGAAAAAGAAGCCAAAAGCCTTCCTAATCACAAGAACCGCCCAGAGATTAAGATGGCAATTAAAAATGGCGAGGCTGAGAGCATAAGACATTCTGATACCTTGAATATGAATACATTTTATTATGCAATTTTACTTGATAATGGTACAGTTTTAAGATTGTCCATAAAGGCCAGCAATATTGCAAATGTAATAATTAAGGCTCTGCCTGTTATTCTTCTTATTGTGATAATCATACTCGTTGTCTGTGTGGTAGTAGGTCATTATTTAACCAGGCAGCTTATGAGACCGATTGATGTCTTAACGGAGAATCTAAATGATCAGGATGCTATGGTTTATAGCGAGTTAGAGCCATTTGTTAATAAAATCAGGAGTCAGCATGAGAGTATACTATCTGTTGCAAAGAGCAAGCAGGACTTTACTGCTAATGTATCCCATGAACTTAAAACACCAATTACAGCAATTTCTGGATATGCAGAGCTTATTGAAAATCACCTGTTAGATAAAGAATCTGAGGTGCATATCGCCGAGCAGATAAGGCACAATGCTGACAGACTTTATTCTTTAGTAAATGATATTATTAAGCTTTCAGAGCTTGATCATTTTGATACGCCTAATGACTTTGAGAGGTTTGATTTGCTTGAAATGTCTAAGGACTGCGTAAACAATCTTTCATCTCAGGCTGAAAAAAGAGGAATAACTGTAAAATGCCTAGGAGAGGCAACATTTATCACTGCTGATAAGTCCTTGATTGAGGAGATGATAGATAACCTTCTTCAAAATGCTATAAGGTACAATAAAGACAATGGAAATGTTGAGATTAGTATTAAAAGCGTTGACAATAAAGCGATTATAACATTTTCTGATACTGGAATAGGAATATCAAAGGAGAATTTAGATAAGGTCTATGAGCGCTTTTACAGGGTAGATAAAAGTAGGTCAAGAGAGACTGGTGGTACTGGTCTAGGGCTTGCTATTGTAAAAGATATTGTTGACCTTCACTCAGGAGAAATTACGATAAAAAGCGAGTTGGGAATAGGAACTAAGATAACAGTAAGCCTATGATACCCTTATAGCTTCAACTTATAACCAATCATAAGAATAAAGCATTTTTCAAATGCAATAATTAGTGCTAGAATATAGCCATAAAATAAAAAGGAGGCAAACGATATGGCTAATATTTATAAAGGAGCGGTTGAGTTAATTGGCAATACTCCTATTTTAGAGGTTACTAATATTGAAAAAGAGTTAGGATTAGAGGCGAAGGTTTTAGTTAAGCTTGAGTACCTTAATCCAGCAGGAAGTGTGAAGGATCGAGTTGCTAAGTCAATGATAGAAGATGCAGAAAAGAGAGGCGTCTTAAAAGAGGGCTCTGTTATCATTGAGCCAACATCAGGTAATACTGGTATTGGTCTTGCTTTTATTGCAGCTTCTAAGGGCTATAGATTGATTCTTACAATGCCTGAGACTATGAGTGTTGAGAGAAGAAATATTATAAAGGCCTATGGTGCTGAGATTGTACTGACTGAGGGTGCTAAGGGAATGAAGGGTGCAATTCTTAAGGCAGAGGCTCTTGCAAGTGAGATTCCAAACAGCTTTATTCCTGCTCAGTTTGACAATCCTGCCAATAAAGAAGCCCACAAAAAGACTACAGGTCCTGAGATTTGGAGAGATACTGACGGTAAAGTCGACATTTTCATTGCGGGCGTTGGAACTGGAGGTACTATAACAGGAACAGGCGAGTACCTAAAGGAGCAGAATCCTGATATTAAGGTGGTTGCACTAGAGCCAGAGGATTCACCGGTATTGTCTGAGGGAAGAGCTGGTGCTCATAAGATTCAGGGTATTGGAGCAGGATTCGTGCCATCTGTGCTTAATACTAAGATTTATGATGAGATTTATAAGGCTTCCGCTGATGAAGCATTTAAGACGGCTAAGCTTCTTGCGAAGAAAGAGGGTATATCCGTAGGAATATCATCAGGTGCGGC
>JAIKVP010000270.1 GCA_024685635.1 Lachnospiraceae bacterium | reverse complement strand
ACCTGTTTATATTAACATCAAATCAGTAATATGTAAAATAAAAACTTTTAGATTAGAATAAAGATATTAGCATTATTAAGCCGCTTTTTATTTATTAATACTAGTTAAGATATTTGTTACCTGGGAAAATGTTTTATAATTCTATGATTGACAAATAAAAAAATTGTATTATAATGAAGTTGCGACCAGAAATAGAAAATGGTCGCAAGTTTTTGCACACAATGCGACCAAAAGTAGAAAATGGTCGCAAGTGACCAAACCTAAGTAACTATAACAATCTAGGAGGAATATGCTATGCCACCAAGAGTTTTTACAAGCGAAGAAAAGGACAAGCTTCGCCTACAAATGCTAGAGCAAGCCATCCCACTTATAGAAGAATATGGCATAAAACACATGTCAGTTGAAAAGATTACTAAAAAGGTTGGAATAGGCAAGAGTACATTTTATAACTTTTTTGATTCTAAGGAAGACTATGTAAGCTACGCTTTAGAGCACAATCGCATAAAAATGCTAGATCGGCTTGATAATATGCTTCCGCCAGGCAAAAAGATGAAAGCGATAGAGTTGATTGAATTTTTTAAGCCAATGTTAGAGAATAAGTCGGTCTATAAGAATTTTACTGCTGAGGATGAGAGGATGCTCTATGAATCTGAAAAGGCTAGAGGTAAGAATATAAGCCTAAAAAGAGAGACAATGATAGCTGATCGGATTCTGTCACATGTTGAGGGCGTTAAAGAGGATATTAATGTGGGATTAGTTGCTAACTACATTAAGCTTATAGTTTTAGGCTATGAGAACAGTTACCTTTTTCATGAATCAGAGATTAAGACAATGCAAAATGAGCTTAAGATGCGAATGCTTAGTCTGATTTTTGAGGAGGAGGCATTTTTAGAATTAAAGCAGCAATTGGCAAACAAGAAAAAACAATAAAATAAAACACCAATAAAGAGAATTACAAATAAGGAAAAATAACAGCAATAATAACTACAAATGCCAACAAATAAGGACAAACTAACTACAACTAACAACAAAAAACAAATAAGGACAAACTAACTACGACTAATAGGATAATCTAGCCATAAGGAGGAAGAAAAATGACTGAAAAAAAAGTAGTAGAGTTTAAGGATGTAGTAAAGGAATACGGCGAGGGCGATGGCAAGCAGATAGCCGTTAATCATGTTGATTTTAGCATCAACGAGGGTGAATTTGTAGTTATCTTAGGTCAATCGGGCGCAGGTAAATCAACAGTTCTAAACATGTTAGGTGGAATGGACAGCCCGACAAGCGGAGAGATTATAGTTGATGATGCAGAAGTTTCAAAGATGAACGACAAGCAACTATCAGATTACAGAGCTAAAAAAATTGGTTTCATTTTCCAGTTCTATAATCTGATACCAAGCCTAACCGCCTATGAAAATGTAGCGCTTACTAAGAGCATTGTTAAGGATGCCCTTGATCCAATTGAAATGCTTGAAAGAGTAGGCCTAAAAGATCATGCCAAAAAGTTTCCATCCCAGATGTCAGGAGGCGAGCAGCAGCGTGTTTCTATAGCGAGAGCATTAGCTAAGAATCCTAAGATAATACTAGGCGACGAGCCAACAGGTGCACTTGACTCAGAAACAGGCGTAATTGTCTTAAAGCTTCTAATTGAAATGTCACATAAGTACTCCAACACAGTAATTGTAGTAACTCATAACGCTGATATTGCCAAATGTGCTGACAAAGTAATCCGTATGAAAAACGGCAGAATTAGAGAAATAAAGATAAATGAGGCTCCACTTTCTGTTGAGGAGGTGGAATGGTAAATGCTAATTAGAAAAATGCTAAGAGAGATGCTAAAAAATCCAGGCCAGTTCATCTCCATATTAATTCTTTCATTTTTAGCAACGCTTATCTATTCAGGCTTTGAGTCAAATGTGATAGGTAGCAGCAAAGCAGTAGAGGATTTTCACAAGGCGACTAATGTCGCCAACGCCTGGGTTTACAGCGAGGCTTTTACTAAAGAAAATTTGAAAAATGTCAAAGATTTAGACATAGTAGATGAAGCTCAGCTAAGAACTGAGCTTAGAGGAACGACAGTTGATTATGATGGCGCGCAATTAGACATATATCTAATGGATGAGAGCTCAATCTTAAAGCCATATATGTATGAGGGTGAGGAAGACTTAAAAGAGTCAAACAGTGTTAAGTTTGATGCCAAAGATAAGGATGGAGTCTGGCTTAGCTGGTCATTTGCAAATGCTTGGAATATCAAAGTAGGTGACGATATTGAGCTTGAGTTTAATGGAACTAAGTTTACTAGAAATGTTCGTGGCTTAATCATGGAACCCGAGTATGAATACACTATTGCCGAAAAAGACAGCGATACCAACTTTAAGAATATTGCCTATGTTTATATGGGGTATGATGCATTTCCTGTTAAGGAGCTACCATATACAACTATGTTAGTAACATTTACTGACAAGGCATTAAATAAGGCAGAAGATAAGCTTAAAGAAAAGAATAGCAAGTTAAGCTCGGTAATGTATTATGAAAATGAAATCTCTGACGCGATTGATGAGAATTACGCAGTTATGATAGACAAGGAATCTGTTCAAGGAATGAAGAGAGTTGCTTCAGAGCTAGAACAGCACGATTCATTTTCTTATACATTTGCAATGATATTCTTAATTGTTGCAGTTTTGGTAATATCAACGAGCATGAGTCGTCTAGTTGAGAGGCAGAGAACGCAGATTGGAACGATGAATGCGATTGGAATGAAGCGTTTTAAAATTACACTTCACTATATAGGTTACAGCTTTTTTGTATCATTTGTTGGGGCTGTTTTGGGTATTATAATAGGGCCGATTTTTATTGGAAATGCAATGGTTAACATGCTTATGAGCTGGTATATGATTCCAAATGTAGAAGCTAAATGCAATGCCAGCTTTTATTTATTGACTGCATTTGTGGTAATTGTTTGTGTTTTAGCCTCATTTTTAAGCTGTAGAAAGCTTCTTAAAGTTCCGCCTGCAGCGGCATTAAGGCCGGCGGCGCCTAAGAAGGCTAAGAGAATATTTGCTGAAAAACTTCCATTATGGAATAAGTTGGATTTTAGCAGTCAGTACAATTTAAGAGATGTGTTTAGGGCGCCTATGAGAGCGGTTATGGGAATTGTTGGAACTGCGATAGGTACAGTTCTTATACTCTATGCATTTGGATGTTATTTCCTAGTGGATGATATTGTTGTATGGACTTTTGATAAGCTGCAAAATTATGACTATCAGATTGCTTTATCAGCGGGAGAGAGTGAAGATTTTTATGATGATTTAGCTGATGAGCTTGATGGTGAGCTTGTTATGATAGATCAGGTTGAGTTATCTAAGAAGAAGCACGCTGCCGCAACAGACAGATTTAAGCAGACTATCACTGTGATTGAAGGCAAGGGGCTAAAAAATATTACTGATGAGAAGGCCAATGTTATCGATATGAAGGAAGGTAAGATCGCTATAACTAGCAGGCTTGCTAAGCAGATGGGTGTAGAGGTTGGTGATAAGATTGCCTGGCACATTTATTCTAAAAACACCTGGTACGAGTCGGAGATTGGCTTGATTAACAGGACTCCAGACACTGCTGGAATAACGATTCTAAGAAAAGACCTTAAGAAATTGGGATGTTCTTACACTCCAACTAATTTAGTTACTAAGAAGAATATAATGAGCTACAAGGATAAAGAGGGTGTATCTGGAGTATATGACATGGCTGAGCTAAAAAAAGCGTTTATTGAAGGCTATGAGATTATAATGGTGCTATTTTATGTCATGATGATATTCTCAATTGTAACTGTAATTGTTGTGCTTTATAACTCAGGTAATCTGTCATTTCATGAGAGGTTTAAGGAGTTTGCAACCTTAAAGGTTATGGGACTTTCGTCTAGCAAAATCAGAAAGATTCTTAATCAGGAGAATATCTGGTTTGCTATAATAGGAATATTAGTTGGAATGCCGTTTGGTAAGCCAAGTCTTGTTGCGATGATGAACAGTAATGGAGATAATTTTGATTATTATATTCATATACCGCTATATCTTTATGCTTTATCAGCTTTATTTGTCTTAGTAGTTGCAATCATGGTAAGTCTTATGTTTGCAAGAAAGATAAAAAGGATTGATATGGTTGGAAGTCTTAAAGGCTTAGAATAGTTGTAAAATGTCGCTAGCATTTGCCTAGCGACATTTTTTTGCATTTTATGATAGATGTGCTAAAATATAATAGCAAATTTTTTATTATAGGAGTGTAAAAAATGAAGAACAACAAAAAAATCATAATCGCTGGCGCAGTGCTGGTCGTTTTTTATGCGATTGCATGGTTTGCTATCTGTGTCAACGGTGTAAAGGTTAATGAATCGTTTTGGGCTTTGCTTCCTTCTTTGATAGCAATTGTCCTGGCGCTTATTACCAAGGAGGTTTATAGCTCGCTATTTCTTGGAATCCTAACTGGAGCCTTGTTCTGGGGAACATTCCATCCCGTCAGGGTACTAAACCACGTTTTTCAGGACGGAATTATAACTGTCATTTCAGATTCGTGGAATGTCGGAATCTTAGTATTCTTGGTAGTTCTTGGAATGATGGTTCAGTTGATGAATAAGACTGGAGGTTCTTTAGCATTTGGTAGATGGGCTACATCCCATATAAAGGGTAAGGTTGGAGCGCAGCTTTCAACAGTACTACTTGGTGTTTTGATATTTATCGACGATTATTTTAACTGCCTTACAGTTGGTTCTGTTATGAGGCCTGTTACTGATAAGCAGCGTATAAGTAGAGAAAAGCTTGCTTATCTCATAGATTCTACTGCAGCACCTATATGTATCATTGCACCGATTTCCTCATGGGCAGCGGCTGTTGCAGGTTTTGTTGAGGGTGAAAATGGTATGAGTCTCTTCTTAAAGGCTATTCCATTTAACTTTTATGCACTATTAACTCTAGTTGCATTGATTGTTATAGTAACCACTAATATTTCTTATGGCCCTATGAAGAAGTTTGAAAAAGACGCTATGTCTGACGATTACTGGTCAAATAAGGAATATGTCGGCGCTGAGGACGAGTCACTAGAGGTTAATCATAACGGAAAAGTTATCGATATGATTATACCTATCATTATTTTGATTGTTGCTTGTACAATAGGTATGATATATACAGGTGGATTTTTTAGTGGAACATCATTTGTTGATTCATTTGCTAACAGTGATGCGTCTGTTGGACTTGTTTTAGGTTCAGCTAGTGCGCTTGTTATCACTATAATCTTTTACTTGTTAAGAGGTGTTATAACATTTGACGACGCGATGGGATGCTTGCCAGAGGGCTTTAAGCAAATGGTTCCAGCAATCCTTATCTTAGTATTTGCATGGTCACTTAAGGCTATGACAGATAACTTAGGCGCAGCAGAATATGTTGCAGGCGTTGTATCTAACTCTGCGGCAGGTTTTCAGATGTTCTTGCCTTGTATCATTTTCTTAATTGCGATTGGATTGTCGTTTGCAACTGGTACTTCTTGGGGAACGTTTGGAATTCTTATTCCTATTGTTGTTAACTGCTTCCAAAATACCGATTACACTATGATGATTATCGCTATTTCAGCTTGTATGGCTGGTGCGGTTTGTGGTGATCACTGCTCGCCTATTTCTGATACGACGATTATGTCATCTGCGGGTGCAGAGTGTGAGCATATCAACCACGTTTCAACGCAGCTTCCGTATGCTTTGACAGTGGCAGCGGTTTCAGCCGTTACATATATTGTGGCTGGAATTACTAAGAGCGCTGTGATTTCGCTCCCAGTTGGAATAGTGCTTATGATTGTTACGCTTATGGTGATTAGAAATATCACTAGTAGTAAGAGTGAAGAGGTAGAAGAAGCTTAAGAAAGCAGCATAAGACTAGTTATATAGAGTAAAATAAAACTCAGTCCTTAAAGCTAGGACTGAGTTTTTTTCGTTGGAAGCTGTGAGATTATAACCGCTATGAAAACGATTGTACATCCGATTGCCTCTCTAGTTGTCAAATATTCATTTAAGATAATAGCAGCAGCGATAACTGCAAATACTGATTCTGTGCACATAAGGAGCGATGCGATAGTCGCTTCAGTGTATTTTTGACCGATAATCTGAAATGTGTAAGCAACGCCGCAGCTCATGATGCCTGAGTATAAGAGTGGTTTGCCTGCAGCTAATATGTCAGCCATTATCGGCGTTTCAAATATAAACATAAGAATAATTGATATTCCGCCACCCACGAAGAATTGCATGCAGGAGAGCAGTGTGCCGTCGACTTCATTTGCAAACTTTTCAACGCATAAGATGTGAATTGCGTAGAAAAATGCACATATGAGGGTTAGGATGTCGCCTTTGTTAATTCCATCTATCTGCTCAGGATTTATGCATATAAAATATAGGCCTATAAAGCCGCAAATGACGCAGATCCAGCTTAAAAGAGGAACCTTTTTCTTTATAAACAGGCCGATAATCGGCACAAAGAACATATATAAGGATGTTATAAATGCAATCTTGCCCGCGGTGGAATAGTAAAATGCAAATTGCTGAAAATTGCTTGCTATGCAAAATAGGATTCCAAGTATCAGACCATATTTTATCGATGTTTTGTTGAGAAGCTTGCCTTGAGGCTTGCCCTCGTTGTCAGCATTTTTCTTCTTTGCAAGCATTTGCATAATTATAATAACCGGAACTAGGACTATGCCGCCCATAACAGTACGAATTCCGTTATAAGTAAACGCGTCTATCTTCTCCATCCCAATGCTCTGCGCAACAAAAGACGTACCCCATATAAATCCCGTCGTAAGCAGGATCAGCACGCCCTTTAGGCTGGTATTCTTGGTCTTATCCATAGTTATATCCTTTCATATCCCCCTAAACTCGCACCTGCCTTATTTTATAGACAGAAACAGTTAATGTCAAGTTCAACAGGCAGGTGACGCGGGAGGCAGGTGAATGGGGATGGTTTAGCTGTCACCCTTTTTAAATAGACATAAATGCTAGATTGCATTAAAATATATGAGAATGGCTATATCGCACGCTATAGCGAATATTTGTTGCTATTTTGTTGTAAACTGCGTGCTATTATTATAATGATTTTAATAGTATATAGGAGGTCGACTATGGCTGATTTTAATTTTTTTGACTATTTTGAAAAGAATGAAGATTACGATGGAATGATGGAGTATTTAGCAGAAGCATGCTTAAACATCACTGATGACGATAATGATCCTTACTACAACGCTATAACTAGCTCGTTTCAAAACTATATAGCAGGGATATTATCTGATTCTAATAAGGGTGTATTATCAGAAGCAAGCGCTAACAAAATGAAGAAGATTGTGGATGCTTTTTGTAAGATAAATGCCAAGAGGACCATCGATCAAGAAAAAGAGACTAGAAGATGGGAACAGCTGTTAAAAAATGGGGAACTTAATGAAGCAGCATTTATAAAAAATAATCGCCAAAAAGTTAGACAGCTCGCAAGAAATATAGTAAGCCAGCAAACTGGATATGGAAAAGTGATGGCATCTATGACATCTCTTTATGCTGTTTTGACAGAAAGTATGGCGCAAAGAGTGCGTAAGATTCCCAAAGACGAAAACCCAAACGAAACTATATTTTTATCAGATTATGCAGAAATGAAGAAGCCTATAGTGTTCGTAAATATGTGTAAAGAAACATTTGATGACATAACTGATGAAGAATATTTAGAACCGGATTTTGCAAGAAACCGTATGATGAGTGACTTAAATAAAGTTGCTGATATTGAACTAAACTACACTGATGATAAGGATATGGCCAAAGAAGGCAATGAGTTTGAAGAGACATATAATAAGCCTTTAATTAAGTCATATAATCAATATAATCACAGCGTAGCTAATATGTCATATGAAGAGCTATTAGCCGAGAAAAATAAAATTATTGAAACTGCCGCTAATATAAAAAATGGAAAAGAAGAACTTGCCAAACTAGTTACTGATTTTACTGAGATCCATGAAAAAGTAATGAAGGCAGATAATATCAACCAAAATAAAGATTCCGAAGCATATAAGATACTGATACGAGAAACTAAGAATGCTACTTTATATGGGCAGAAGGAATGTGTGATACGACGTGGAGGCTTAAACGGTATTCCTTTATCATCTAAAGGAATTTCGATTAAATCTGCTGAGTCTATAATTATAACGCTTAATGAAGCCTTAGATGCTTTTATAAAAGACTATGAAAATAAGAAGGATAGTCTTGCTGGTTATGATGAGATGAATGAGCTGGTAACTAGCCTTAAAGAGAAAACGTCAAATTTAAAAGAAAGAGTAAAAAATATTAATGATAAGTACTATAAGGAGAATGAATCTGAACTTAAGGATAAACTAAAAGTTGTAACTGGATACTTGAAGGTAAATGCAAGTCAAGATAAAAGCATTATCAATGTGAATGATTTGATTGTGGAAAACGAGCGTAAGAAAGACGCTGTCACGCATTATACTGCACACGTAAAGTCAATTAATAAAGCACTTCACCATGTGATTAGCTTTTTTACAAAAGATCAAGACAGTCATAAGAATCCTTCATCAAGCTATACTAACTTTAAAACTGAGTTATTTAAGCTTTCAAATATGAAGGTGGATGAGACTAATCCAACTGAATATTTAGCGCAAATGAAGGCAACCCTAAAGGCGTCTAATACATATTATGAAAAGCATACTGGTGCAAGCCATCCATTTACAGGATGGTCTGACGCTGGTAAAGAGAGAATATATTCTGCAAAGCTTGTTTCATTTATCTTAAATAGCAAAATTAAAAGGCTAGAAAATAGAATAACAAATAGTGGATTGCTATGCACAGCATTAAGTCCTAGAGCTATTATGGACGAACTTAATAATAACACTTCAACGCTAAGAGAGGATATTAAAAATAGGAAAAATGACTTAATTAAAGAAAGAATTTCCAATCAGATAAAACAAGCCGAAGTAAAGATTAAGAGCAATAAAACTCAGAACAAGGATGATATAAAAGATAGTTTAGCCATTATTGTTGCAGCTAATGAGGTTGAAAATGCTCGTGAAAAAGGCAATGATCTTAATTCATATGATTTACTGCTAAGAAAGGATGAACTTCTTAAGACGTCTAAAGAGTTTAAGGATTTGCTAGACAATAATAGCTATGAAAGCTTGACTAAATTAGCTAGTCTGAACAATGGTAAAAAGTTATATATTAACTATATAGAAAATGCAAAAGTGATTGCTGATAACAAAGACCCAATTATATCAAGCGATAAAGCAGTTAAAGAATCAAAACCAGCCATTGTTAAATAAAAGTTTGTAAAGAAATGGGGACGGCAGAACCGTCCCCATTTCTTCACCATATTAGTAAATCTAGTTAAACTCCAATTTAACGCAACTTAATCCATTATCATTATTATAATGCATAAGATAGAGAGATAATAGAAGAAATCTAATAGATTTTGCCCGTTTTTTGTCATTTTAATAATCCTAATTTGTTGCACTTTTGTTATAATCTTATGATACAATAATAATAGCGTAGGATACTATATAGTTGAAAGGAGACTTATATTATGTCAAAACCAAAGAAACAAAAGAGTCAAGCAGAAATTCAAAATGATGAATATGAGAAGAATTACCAGGAGCTTGAAACTAGAGAGGATATCATAAAGGGCTACGAGGCTCAAAAAACTCTTTTAGATAAGATGCTATATGCTGATAACCTTACTATTAGAAACGATCTTATCAATGACGGAGGAGAAATCTTTACAGAAAAAGATAGAGAAAAG
>JAIKVP010000269.1 GCA_024685635.1 Lachnospiraceae bacterium | reverse complement strand
CCTAAATCAATGCCAAATTCTTTAGCAGCCACATTTTCTCCTTCCAAGAGAAGTCAAATTATATCATTCTCTTCTTTCATACTATAATATGTATGATCTCCAATAATTATATGATCAATTAATCTAATGTCTAATAACTCTCCCGCTTCCTTCATTCTCCTAGTAATAATAAAATCATTAGCGCTTGGCGTCGGATCACCTGAAGGGTGATTGTGAATAATGATAAAACTTACAGCATCATACTTTAATGCTTCAATCATACATTCTCTAGGAGATGCCAATGTCTGATTAACCGTTCCTTTGCTAATCTCTATGCGCTTTTTTAGCCTGTTCTTACTATCAAGAGCAAGCATATAAAAATGTTCCGTCTGATAAGGGCTCATTTCCTCCATATAATAACTTGCAACTGTGCTTGGCGAGTCATATTTAACAGAGTCTTTAATCTCTGACAGTGATATTCGCTTACCAAGCTCAACGGCAGCCATTAATGTTACAGCTTTTACCTTACCTATACCCTCATATTTAACATAATCAGGGTATTGCATAATCTTTAGTTTGTTAACGCCCTTAAAACTAGCTATATCATCAGCTAACAGCTTTCTAGCTATATCTAAGCTTGACATATTGCTTGTGCCAGACTTTATAAGAATGGCAATTAATTCAGCGTCAGTTAAGTTAGATGCACCGTATTTGACGCATCTCTCATAAGGTCTCTCAGATTCTGGGAGTGCCTTCATGCTAAATAAATTATTAGTTTCTTTCATAAATATCCTCCTATCTAGCTCTCCAATGATAGGAAGACACAAAGCCTACAATAATCGGTAAATAAGAATTGCTATGATTATGCCCAAAATGCTTGCTAAATTGATATCAATAGTCAAGCCAAAGGTTAGGCATAATATTCCTAAATCTAGTACTAAAGGCTCAGATAATCCAAAGCTCTGTCCAAACGAAAGCCATGATAAAAATGATACTTTAGCACATAAAATGCCAATAAAGCTTCCAAGAACGACTCCTGCAAGCATCAATAGCAATAATGTCCATTTTGACTTAGGTCCTGTAGTAGCCATTTAATTCGCCTCCATATAAGTGGGATAAGCCCCACTAAACCATAATAATATCATATTTTTCTCGAAATTACAATACAGCGTCAATTACATATTGGGCCGACTTTAATATGCCATATTTAGCGTGGCCATAGTTTAATCCACCCTGGAAGAAAACAGTATATGGCTCCTTTAATGGTCCATCTGCCGAAAGCTCGATAGATGCACCAGAAATAAAGGTTCCCGCTGCCATGATTACATCACTGTCATAACCTGGCATAGCCCAAGGTTCAGGAACGACATAAGAATCAACAGGAGCCGCTGCCTGAATTCCTTCGCAAAATGCTATTAAGCCATCTGCTGTCTTCATATTAACAGCCTGAATAATATCATGTCTTGCTAAATCAGCCTTAGGGAAAACCTCATAACCTAAGTCTTCATATAGTTTAGCTGCAAAAATTGCGCCTTTAAGCGCTGATGCTACCACACTTGGGGCGTTAAATAGTCCCTGAAGCAGAGTGTGAGTTACACCCAAGGTTGCTCCAACCTCTTTTCCAAGGCCAGGAGATGTAAGTCTATAGGCACATTGCTCAATACACTCTTTTTTTCCAACAATATATCCACCAATTGGTGCAAGTCCTCCGCCTAGGTTTTTGATTAAAGAGCCAACTGTCATATCAGCACCGACATCTGACGGTTCAAGTTCGTCAACAAGCTCGCCATAGCAATTATCAACCATACAAATGACATCTGGCTTGATACTCTTTATAAAGCTTATAAGCTTGCCGATTTCTTCTACACTTAGTGTGGGACGTGTGCTATAGCCTCTTGAGCGCTGAATAGTTGCTAGTTTAGTCTTTTCATTTATTGCGGCTTTTATACCATCATAGTCAAAGTCGCCATTTTCAAGCAAGTCAACCTGCCTATATGAAATTCCATACTCTTTAAGAGAACCCTTAGACTCTCTAATTCCAATAATCTCGTCCATTGTGTCGTAAGGCTTCCCAACCGGTGAAAGAAGTTCATCACCAGGTCTTAAGTTAGCAGATAAGGCAAGATTTAAGGCATGAGTACCACAGGTTATCTGCTGTCTTACTAGGGCAGCCTCAGTGTTAAAAAGATTTTTATAGATATCTTCTAGGACGTCCCTTCCAATATCGTTATAGCCATATCCTGTAGTTGATGCAAAATGTCCTTCAGAGAGCTTGTTATCCTGCATCGCCTTTAATACTCTTAGTTCATTTATCTCCTCTTGCTTATCAATCTTATAAAAGCGCTCTTTAAGGCTGTTTTCAATATCTTCAGCCATATAAATCAACTTATCACTAATCCCCATAACGCTTAAATCAATCTTAGACATAATATCTCCTTACATATTCCATTCTTTAATATTGTTTAGTATTTCATTTAACAAGGCTTCATCATCTTTATATATCTGCTTATCAAGCCAGATTACATCCTTTTCACGCCTAAACCAGGTAAGCTGTCTCTTAGCAAAATGCCTTGTGTCACGCTTTAGAATATCAACGGCTTCATCAAGGCTAGATTCTCCTAGTAGATAGCTCCATATCTCCTTATAGCCTAAGCCCTGCTGACTTACTAAATCCCTAGAATATCCCATATCCATTATTGACTTAACTTCATCAACCAAACCTGCTTCAAGCATTTTATCTATTCTAAGCTCTATATTCTTGTAAAGTAATTCTCTTTCATTTGTCAGAACAAAATATCTGTAG
Organism: Lachnospiraceae bacterium; assembly: GCA_024685635.1. Lineage (GTDB taxonomy): Bacteria > Bacillota > Clostridia > Lachnospirales > Lachnospiraceae > NC2004. The sequence continues at coordinate 15,966 of JAIKVP010000269.1, read as the reverse complement.
TCATATTTGGATTCCTTGTCCATTTCCTTGTCATTATGGCTTGAAATTGGCATTCCACTCTCCATATAAAACTCAATTGCCCTGATTACACGCTTTACGTTATTCGGGTGAATCCTGCTAGCACTAACAGGGTCTATCTCTTTAAGCCTGTTAAAAAGCGCTTCATTGCCTTTCTCATTTGCAAATGCTATAAGCTCAGCCCTAATCTTGCTCTCTCCCTTAGAGTCATCAAAATCTACTGACTTTAATAAGGCCTGGATATAAAAGCCAGTACCGCCAACAATTATAGGTAATTTGCCTTCTTTATATATTTCATCAATGGCTTCTTCTGCCATATCCTTAAATCTTGCGACATTAAATTCATCATCTGGCATAAGGCAGTCAACTAAGTAGTGATCAACGCCCTGCATTTCCTCTTTCATAATCTTAGCAGTTCCTATGTCCATATACTTATAAACCTGCATAGAATCAGCGCTGATTATTGAAGCGTTAAGCCTCTTAGCGAGGGATATAGAAAGAGCAGTTTTTCCAACACCTGTAGGTCCGGTTAATACAATCAGCTTATTCAAAACATACTCCCCTCTTCCTTGTCCTGGATTCTCTTAAATTTCTTTTCGATTTCTGTCTTAGTCATATAGATAAGAGTAGGTCTGCCGTGAGGACAGGTAAATGGTGAATCACAAGCCATTAGCTGGTCTATAAGAGAGTCAACCTCCTCGTATGAAATCTTTTGACCGCCCTTAATAGATGCCTTACAAGCCTTTGTTGCAATATTTATGATAATAGTGTCCGAATCGTGATCCTTTATATCTTCAGCAACCTCATCTAAAAGTCTTATAAAGGCTTCCTTATCGGCAATTCCAAACATATCAGTAGGAACGCCGTGAATTGAATATTCATCGCCACCAAAATGCTCTATGTCAAAACCCATATCAAAGAAATAGTCCTTAAAGCGGTTGTAGCCATCAATCTCTTTAGGGGTTAGACTTACGATAATAGGCGGGTTGACCTGTTGGGAGTACCTGCCCTCGTGTGCCTTATATCTCTTCATGAATTTCTCGAAGTTAACCTTTTCGTGGGCGGCATGCTGATCCATAATAAATAGCTTATTATCGTATTCAATAAGCCAGTATGTTCTAAAGAGCTGACCTATAACCTTGTGATAAGGCTTTGCTTCTTCTTTTAGTAAAGGTGTGTCATATAAACTTTGCTGAACGGCTTTAACTTTCTCGTTAGTTTCCTTAGACTGACTTGATAAAGAGCCACTATTATATTCGCCTTCATCCTTAAGTGTAATATCATTTTGTTTAATATTATCCTTGTAACTATCATTTAAGAAAATGCTAGAGACAGTCGAATCACTCCCATTAATAGCGTTATCGTTGGTTAGATTATTGTCTGAATTAGCAACTAAATCTTTATTTAAATTATCCGATGGTTTTTTATTATCATTTGGCTTTGTATTAAATGAATTATTTATATTGTTAGTAGTATTATTAGCATTTTCTTTATCATCATCTAACTTATTATTAAATGAATTACTATTATTTGTCTTATCTTTTAGCTTATTTTCAACAATCTTTCTATTAATCTCAAAAGGCTGAGGTCCTTTTATACTGCTCTTATTAGCATCTATTTTCTCCTTGCTAACAGGGACCTCGGGAATTAAATCCTGCTTAAATAATACATTTCTAACTTCAGACTTAATTACATCATACATAAGTCTGTCATTGTCAAACTTAAGCTCCATCTTGCTTGGATGCACATTGACATCAATAGTTTCAGGCGCAATGCTAAACTCTATACAGCAAAAAGGAAATCGATGAATCATAGTAAAGGTCTTATAAGCATCCTCGATTGCCTTATATATCACTGGGCTTTTTACATACCTCTGATTGATATAATAGTTCTCATAAGAACGATTACCACGACTTATAATAGGCTTGCCGATAAAGCCCTTAGCCTCAAGTTTTAGATCCCCATTTGAAAACTCAATTGGAAGAACACCTTTTGCGACATCCTTTCCAAAGACAGAGTATATAATATCCTTAAGATTGCCATTTCCTGAAGTGTGAAAGATATTCTTGCCATTGGCAATATACTGAAATGAAATCTCAGGATGAGAAAGCGCAAGCTGTTCTACGAGCTCGTGTATATGAGATCCTTCAGTCTGTGGAGTTTTTAAGAACTTCTGTCTCGCAGGGGTATTAAAGAAAAGATTTCTCATGATAAAGGTTGTGCCTAAAGGACAACCGATATGTTCAACAGACTGCTCCTTGCCGCCAGCAATCATATATCTTACACCAGTCATCTCATGCTCAGTCTTAGTGATAAGCTCAACTTGAGAAACCGCAGCAATAGAACTTAATGCCTCACCTCTAAAGCCGAGTGAACTAAGCCTTAACAAGTCATTAGAATCCTTAATCTTACTAGTCGCATGTCTTAAAAATGCAGTCGGAACATCATCCGGCTCAATTCCACAGCCGTTATCAGTAACTCTTAAAAATGATATTCCTCCGTCTTTAATCTCAATAGTGATTGAGTTAGCCTTACTATCAATAGAATTCTCAACTAGCTCCTTAACAACTGAGGCAGGCCTTTCAATAACCTCGCCAGCAGCAATCTTATCAATTGTAAATTCATCTAAAATGTTAATATTAGCCATAAATAATCTCCATATATATTAATCAATCAAACAATCAGCCTTATATTAAAGCATAAACTAACTAATTGTAAAACAAATAAAGCCTTTTTAGCCGGCTATATTATCGCATATTTTGTTAAATAATACAAACAAAAATGCCACTAGATAAGCCCTAGTGGCATAGCATAAACTAAAATAAGAACATTGCGTCGCCAAATGAGAAGAATCTATATTTCTCACTTACGGCTTCCTCGTAGCATTTTAATATCTTCTCCCTGTCAGAAAATGCTGAAACAAGCATAAGAAGCGTCGATTCAGGCAAATGAAAGTTAGTGATTAAACAGTCAACACATTTAAACTTGTAGCCTGGATATATAAATATATCAGTATAACCTTTTTGCTCCTTAACGATACCATTATCATCAGCGACAGACTCTAAGGTCCTTGTAGAAGTTGTACCTACAGATATAATCCTGCCACCCTTCTTCTTGCTATTGTTAATTATCTCAGCGTTATCAGAATCTATAAAGTAATACTCTTTATGCATATGATGGTCTAAAATATTATCCTCCTTGACAGGCCTAAAGGTACCTAAACCAACGTGAAGCGTGACAGTTGCAATATTAACGCCCTTTTCCTTTATTCTATCAAGCAATTCGTTGGTAAAATGTAAACCAGCAGTAGGAGCTGCAGCCGAGCCATCATACTTAGCATATACTGTCTGATATCGGTTTTTGTCCTCCAATTTATGAGTGATATAAGGAGGCAGCGGCATTTGCCCTAAAGAATCAAGTATTTCTTCAAATATTCCCTCATAACTAAACTTAATAAGGCGATTGCCCTCTTCTACTATATCAGTTATCTCACCAGTTAAAATGCCATCTCCAAAGCTTAAAACAGTACCGGGCTTAGCTTTTTTACCAGGCTTAACTAAGCATTCCCATAGATTGTCTGACTTTCTTTCTAATAAGAGTATCTCAATTACAGCACCAGTGCCTTCCTTAACGCCGTAAAGTCTAGCAGGAATAACCTTGGTGTTATTTATAACTAAGCAATCGCCAGGATTTAAATAGTCAATAATATCGCTAAATACCTTATGACTAAACTCTCCTGTCTTTCTATTAACAAGCATGAGCCTTGATGAATCTCGCTTTAACAAAGGATCCTGAGCTATTAACTCCTCAGGCAAATCATAATAATAATCCTTTAGCTTCATTCCTTCACTCAACGTATTTTCACCTTGCTTCCATAGTAATTCTTAATAATCTCGCTATAATTACTTCCCCTAGTTGCCATAGCCTTTGCTCCAGCCTGGCTAAATCCTACTCCGTGGCCACTTCCAAGGCCTGCAAATATATATGCATTTTCCTTACTTATGTTAGTTGCAAGGTAATTCATAGCATTTTTTGCACCTAAAGCGACATACTGAGTCAGACCGTTATTAAGAGAAACAGCCTTTTTACTGCTATTTAAGGCATAGCAGTTAGCTAAACTATCTGCACTAGAAACTCCTGATGCGCTTAGTAAGCTCACCTTCATATTCTCATTGCCAGGTGTGATAAGAGAACACTTAGTGCTCTTAATTTTCAGTTGATTTATAATATTCTCACCCTTAAGAACCACAGATCCGTCGCTTCCCTTTACGCTAAGCTGATAGATTCTTCCTGATGAAGTTGTCTTATCAACCTTAACACTAGTGACAGTTCCAATCTTTAAGGCCTTTCCTAAACTTGCTGCAGTAAACGTTTTAGTCCAAGGCTGTACGCCATAGCCCAAATCATTGATGTCTGAAACTGACTTAAGATAACTCTCTGCTAGCCCCCATACATTTTTAGCAGATTCAGTCATTCCGCCACTGCTCTTAAAGAATCTTGCAGCAATCTGCTCATCACCAGAATATATAGTCTTACCCCTAGTTGATGTAACAGCTAAGACTGCCTTATTTGATTCCTTTTTATAGCCATCATAGCTTTGTGAGCTTGCTGTATCATTTAAGGTGTAAGGATTCTTGATATTAGTATCTCCTGTGTTAGCGGACTGATTCTGAGCAAATGTCCTAGAAACAATCGCCTGCGCCCTTAGCGCCTCAAGTGGATAAGAAGTCCCCATCTCAGTACCAACAACGCCTCTTAGATAGTTCTCAACATTTAATACATTAACAACGGTTAGTTTATTAGCTCCGTAAGGTGCAATCTCTAAACGACCTCTATATTCATAGCCATTAGCAGTAAGCGTCTGTGAGCCCTTAGAGTTAAGCACATTAGCCACAATCTGCACATACTGTCCAGTGTCAGCCCCGTCATATAGAATCTTAGTAGAACCGCCTAATATCCTCACTCTATGACCATTGTAAGAAGTGATTGCAAATGTAGTAGACAGCTTTTTTTGAAGCTTAGTCTTAAAATTGTTAACCTTCTCAATATCGCTAAGTCCACCGACATATATATTCCATTTATTCTTGCCAGTCATAGCAAGATAGGTATATTTCTTAGATTTTGAAATTTTCCTTGCTTTATTATAGGCAGCGATTGCCTTGGCATAGGTAGGATAAACAGTGTCAGACACCAAATAATATCCAGTAGCTGGCTTAAACTTAAAGCCTGATGAATTAGTAAAATGAATATATTCAGAATAAACATTGTTAACGCAGTAGCCTAAGGCAATTTTCTTGGTCTTAATCTTTACAGTGCTCTGTGCCTTAAGATTCTTAGTCAATCCGACTCTGATAATATATAAACTCTGTGCATTAGCCTTAATCGAATCATTATATGTCAAACTAAAGAGCATAACAAATGTCATAATTATAGCAACAAATCTTGTTATCTTTTTCATATAACCAACTCCCTAAATAAAACTATAAAAAAAGGTCAAGCATTATGCCTGACCTAGTAGCTCGTAGGGGAATCGAACCCCTGTCTTCGCCGTGAGAGGGCGACATCTTAGCCGCTTGACCAACGAGCCTTATATAAGTCGTAGCAGTTATCTTTCTGCCCGACGACTTGTCTATAATATCACAGTCGCCAGGCAAATGCAAGCAAAAATTTATTAATTTTGTAAAACTAATCAAAAAGCCAGTGTTTACAAGGCTTTATAAGGATGTTAACCCACCATTTTCATCCTTTTTATACATATCAATCCTGTGAATCGCTAGCATAATCGGGTCAATTTCAATGGATGTAAAACTTGCCAGCTCAGCTAAAAAAGCCTCTGGCTTTAAGTTATTCTCGCTTCCAGAGCTTAAGAACATTGAAAATGTAGGAACACTATCCTTATCAGGTAGTTTTTTCCCGTCTAAGATATGATCAGCAATCTCAAAAGCCTCATAATGTTCAGTTTTATAAGAAAACTCACACTCATATATAAGCGGCCTTATATCAAGCTCTATCTCGCTTTTCTTGGTCTTTTTTACTATTCTTATCTCATCCTGATTTAAGAAAGCATCAAGGCCATCCTTCATTTTTAAGAAAATGTCATTATATTTGTCATCTCTTAAGCTTATCTGATATCTAGCTGCAGCGACAGCAGCCATAGCCTTCTTTTCACCTTCTTTAAGCTCCCTAAAGCCTAAAACCTTAAGATATGGCGTGTTAGTTGCAGCATTTATTCTATCTATCATATCCCTAGGCGAGCTAATTGAATTAAACTCAGCATCCATATACTCACCTTCAGAAGTAATTCCAATTCCTAACGGAGCAGCAAATGATGAAATCTGATGAGGGCTAAAACCGTTAGAATAAGCAATATCAACTTCTGCTCTTCTCATTATCTTTTGGAAAGATCTGAGCATATCCAGGTGGCCTATATATTGAAGAGGGCCTGTTTTAGCATACTTAATTCTTGTTTTCAAGACAGATTCCCCCTCTCCATAATTTAAGGCATCCGCAAGCATTACACTGCTCCCTACAGTTAGGAGTGACAACGCCTTCTTTAGCCTTGATATATTCTTTTTTAAGGAATTCCTTATCAACTCCGGCATCTATGACATCCCAAGGGAATACTTCATCTAAATCGCGCTCTCTAACAGTATAAAAATCAATATCTATATCGTGCTCCTTAAATGCATCAAGCCATTTTTGATAATCAAAATATTCAGTCCAGGCATCAAAGAAGCCACCATTTTCATAGACAGATACTAAAGCTTTTGCTAATTTTCTGTCTCCTCTTGCTAGTATACCCTCAATAACGGTGGTCTTCTCATCATGATACTGAAATGAAAGACTTCTGTGATTATGCATCTTAGCCATGGTATCATTTACCAAATAAGCCTTTCTTCTAAACTCATCCTCAGTGTCCATAGGAGCCCACTGAAAAGGCGTAAATGGCTTAGGAACAAAGAAGGATGCAGATGCATTTATATTAACTCGTCCATTTCTTTGATCCTTTGGAATCTCATAGTAAGCATTTGCAATCAATTCTGACAGCTCAGGAATTCCAAGGACATCCTCATCAGTCTCAAAAGGCTGGCCAAGCATAAAATATAACTTAACCTTATTCCAGCCGCCTCTAAAGGCCTCTCCTGCCCCAGATAAAATATCATCAACTGTAAGACCCTTATTAATCCTGTCACGCATCAGCTGTGTTCCAGCCTCAGGTGCAAATGTTAAGCTGCTCTTTTTGATATCCTGCACCTTATTCATTACATCTAGTGCAAATGCATCAATTCTAAGCGAAGGAAGGCTTATGTTAATATGTCTTTCATCGCAGTATTTAATAAGAAAATCAACTAATTCAGGCAGCTTTGAATAGTCAGAAGAACTAAGAGAACTTAAAGTAATCTCTTCATGTCCTGTATTCTTAAGCATCCTTATAGCATAATCCTTAAGAAATTCTAGTGACCTCTCTCTGTTTGGCCTATATATCATTCCGGCCTGACAGAATCTACAGCCTCTAATGCAGCCTCTTTGAATCTCTAATGTAACCCTGTCATTAATCGGCCTCATAAAAGGAACTAACGGCGCGTCTGGATAATATGTATTAGATAAGTCTAAAACTATAGTCTTTTTTACTCGTCTAGGGATATCTTCATACTTAGGCTCAATAGACTTAACGGTGCCATCTTCATTATATAAAACATCATAAAGTGACGGAATATATATACCCTCAATATGTGATGCCTCTCTTAGGAATTCTTCTTTAGATTTGCCTAAAGCCTTATATTCCTTATATAGCGGCAACAAAACATCATAAGAAATCTCACCCTCACCTATATAAACCAAGTCAAAGAAATCAGCAACTGGCTCAACATTATAAGTACAAGGCCCACCACACATAACTATCGGATCATCTTCTGTTCTATCCTTGGCATAAAAAGGAATCCCCGCCAAGTCAAGAATCTGTAAAATGTTGGTATAACACATCTCGTATTGAAGAGTCATGCCCAAAAAGTCAAAATCCTTAACCGGAGACTGAGTCTCTAATGAAAAGAGAGGAATATTCCTCTCCTTCATAATCTTATGCAAATCAGGCCATGGAGAATAGACACGCTCACAATATGTGTCCTCTCTCTTATTAAACATATCATATAAAATTGCAATTCCTAGATGGCTCATTCCAACCTCATAGACATCTGGAAAGCACATACATATACGAATATCAACATCATCGATATTCTTGACAGTCATATTAACTTCATTGCCTATATATCTTGCAGGCTTTTCAACAGTCATCAAAATATCGTGACTTAATGCTAGTTTGGTCATATTATACCTCTTAATTAGTTTCAAACAAAACTGGTTTGTCATCTAAATCGGCTTCCGTTACATTAACATTGCCGTCTTTTTGATCGTCGTTTTCATCTTCTGTCTCATCTTTAGAATCATTCTCTGTTTCATCTTTAGAATCTAAAGCATCAACATCTGATTCATCAGATAAGTCTTCATCTTCAGTCAAATCATTAGCTTCAGATTCTTCATCTAATTCTAATCCTTCCTCGTCTAGCGCCTCATCCTCTTCTTCATCATATAAGTCAGGATTCTGCTCTAGATAAGTCTTTTCGTCTATCTTTTTAACATTTGCTTTCTCAATTAAAAAGTTGACTACATTCTCGTAGGTTGACTCGTATCTGATAACATCCTCGCCATAATCTGATACATATTCTTCAACAGACTCATACTCATATTCTTTAGCCATTTTTTCTTCATATTTTTCTAAGGCTTTATCAGTGTAGAATCTAGTCTCCTGCTCAGCAAGAGCATATACGATAAGTCTTAACTCAACCTCGTCATCAATTGCTTCCTCAAATTCACCCTCTTCAAAGAACTCATTGATTACTTCTTCTTGTGTCATTCCAAACATTTCGCCCTGATACTCAGCATCTGAATACATAGCATCTGTACAGATTTTAACTAATTCATCAGGCTTATCCTTAAATGTTGACTTCTCTGTAATTGTATCAAGCATCTTTTCGCCTAGATCTGATTCATACTCGCTTTTTTTAGTATCAATCAAATCCTGTTTGATACTGTTCTTGTACTCTTCAACCGTTTCGTAATCAGTATTCTCTTTTACAAATGCATCAGTAAGCTCTGGCAAATGCTCAATCTGTACAGTATTAATAGTAATTGTAAATAAGGCCTTCTCACCTAAATGAGACTCTCCTAAATCCTCTGTGATCGTTGCCTCGACAGTGTAAACCTCGCCAGGCTTTTTGCCAATCATTGATTTCTCAATAGTTTTATCAAATTCATCACAGCCCAGCTGTATCTCATAATCCTGATAAGCACAGTCAGCGATAGCGACACCATCAATTGTAGCTGAATAATCGAAATTGACATAGTCCTCGCTCTTAGCTCCTCTATTAGTTACATCTTCATATTCAGCATAATCATATAAAGAAGAATCTAGCTCTTCTTTAACTTCATCTTCAGTCACATCAACATCAATGTCATAGTATTCTAAGCCTGTATATTCTCCTAATGTAACATAGTCAAGTGCCTTAAATGACATCTCACTCTTGTTCGTATAATCGCCAGCAACCTTTCCCTGACCACAGCCTGAAAACAGGCTTGCAATAAGTGAAAATGACAAGACTATACCTAATCCCTTTTTCTTCATAACACATCTCCTTATTATTATAATCTATTATAAGCTAATCAATCAGTTCCCCTTTAATAAAGGCATAAATGCTAAAGCAAGTAAGATTAATGTAATTGCAACCTGCCATAATGTTAGTTTGTGAATCATATACATAATACATACAACAACTATCACCAGGATATATAACATTACAAGCTTTTTTAGCATTGTTTCTGGACTTTGATTTGACAGTTTATCAATTAAGCCCTTAGGCTGATGATTATCAATAAAACTCCTTAATTTACTCATAGTTCTCCTTATATAGATAGTTCCATATCCTTAGGCAGTGAAAGTTCCTTATATTTAGTATAATCAAAACCTTCTGCTTTCATTGCCTTTAGATGATTGTTCGCCTCAACTAATATCTTGCCATCTTGGAATATATCCGCTAGCTTAAAATTCATAATTCCACTCTGTCTTATTCCAAAAAAGTCGCCAGGGCCTCTTAACTCTAAATCCTTCATAGCAATCTCAAAGCCGTCATTTGAATCATTTAATACTGATAACCTCTCTTTTATGTGATCATTTTCTTTGCCGTAGATAAATACACAATATGACTGTGCATCTCCTCTTCCGACGCGTCCTCTTAGCTGGTGAAGCGAGGCAAGGCCAAAGCTCTCAGCATTTTCAATCATCATAAATGTTGCATTAGGAACATCTATTCCAACCTCTATAACTGTTGTAGAAACTATAATGTCAAGCTCTCCTCTTGAAAACGAGTTAAGGATAGTGGCCTTTTCATCTTCCTTAAGTTTGCCGTGAAGATAGTTAATCCTTGCGTTAGGAAGATGCGCTTTAAGGTTATCAGCGTAATCTATAACATTTTCTGCGTCAGTTCTGTCACTCTCTTCAACCATAGGGCAAATGACATAACACTGATGACCTTTATTAATCTCGTCATTCATAAACTTATAGGCAGCATTTCTGTAGTTTGTTCCTACAACACAATTCTTTATAGGAAGCCTGTTAGCTGGCTTTTCTTTCATGATAGAGATATCCATATCTGAATATAGCATCATTGCTAAGGTTCTAGGTATAGGTGTAGCACTCATTACTAAAACATGTGGAGTGTCACCCTTTTTAGCAAGCTTTTCTCTCTGTTTTACGCCAAAACGATGCTGTTCATCTGTTACAACCAAGGCTAGATTATTATAATCAACTGAATCTACAATAATAGCATGAGTTCCAATAATTAAATCTACCTCGTGTTTAGCGATTGCTTCTTTAAGAGCTTTCTTATCCTTACCCTTAACAGAGCCTGTTAAGAGAGCAATCTTTATACCTAGCGGTTCAAATAATGCTTTTAATTTCTTATAATGCTGACTAGCTAAAACCTCAGTGGGAGCCATCATAGCCCCTTGATAACCGTTTAAGATAACTGTAAGCAAGGCTAAGGCAGCAACAATAGTCTTACCAGAGCCTACATCTCCCTGCACTAGGCGGTTCATGCTATAATCTCCGGTTAAATCAGATAGGATTTCCTCAAAGCACTCTTTTTGTGCCATAGTTAAATCATACGGCAAATTAGTGATGAAAGTATGAATTCTTTCATCTTCTTTTATAATAAAATTATTTTTTGAGCGGGTATTGTTCTCTTTTAACTCATCCATAGCTAATAAAAACTTGAAAAACTCATGGTAAACCATGCGTTTTCTAGCCTTTATAAGAAGCTCTAAATCAGTTGGAAAATGCATTTGCCAAAAAGCATCAGCTAGAGCTAGCATATCTTGCTCTTTTATATAATCATCATTTAAATATTCTTTTTTGGCTTCAAAATAGCCCTTTAACTGTTTAACAGCCTTAGTAACTAACTTATTAGACAAGCCTTCAACTAGGGGATATACCGGCTGCAAGGAGTTTGCAAGCTTACTATATTCCTCTTCCTTATAATAAGCAGGATGCTTAAATGTAAGCTTGTTATTAGCTCCTTTAACAGGATTACCAACTAGAATAAAGGTTTCATTTAAATGAAAAAGATTGGCCAAAAAAGGCATATTAAACCAGACTATCTCTCTTAACTCTCCCTCGCTATCCATAACGGTTACAACACATAGCTTATAACGCCTTGCAGGACGAATTATCATTCTTGAATGAACCTTAACCTTAACGGCAGCTCTATTTGAAGGCTTTAAGTCATTAAAGCAAACCGGCTCGTCAAATGCAAGATAGTTTCTAGGAAAATACTCACCTAAATCCTTTATATTATTAACTTTACACTTTAAAAAGAGGGAGGCGCTTTTGGCTCCTACCCCCTTTAAGATATCTATATTATCTATGTCGTTCATAATACCTCTATTCAACCGATAAAATGTAATAATAAACTGGCTGTCCACCGTCATTCATATCCACATCACACTCAGGGAATTTCTCACTAATCTTTGAGAGTAAATCATCCGCATCCTTACTAGATACTTCTGCACCCTTATAAATGCTGATAAGCTCTGAGTCTGAATCAACCATTTTCTCAATCAATTCTATAGTGGTAGCTTCAATATCCTTGCCGACAGCCTGTATTCCTGAGTCATCCATACCCATAATATCTTCCTTGTGAACCTCAACGCCGTTAATCTTGGTATCTCTAACAGCATAGGTCACCTGGCCTGTCTTAACATTGGCAATAACACCCTTAAATGTCTCTTCATTCTCGGTTACATCACCCTCAGGATTAAAGCAAATGATTGCAGAAACGCCCTGAGGTACAGTAGTTGTAGGAATAATAACAATGTTCTTGTCCTCAGTCAGGTCTCTAGCCTGATTAGCTGCCATAATAATATTCTTGTTATTAGGGAAAATGAAAATGTTGTCAGCATTTACATGGTTAATAGCGCTAAGCATATCCTCAGTAGAAGGGTTCATAGTCTGTCCGCCCTCAACTAGATAATCTACTCCAAGCCCATTAAATATATCATTCATGCCCTTGCCGATTGATACAGCAATAATACCCATATCCTTGTGAGGCATATCAACTATATCACTCTTCTTAAGCTTAGCAAACTCTTCTTTAGCCTTAGCTTCATCGTGAGCCTTAGCTTCAGCTAGAGCCTCTGGGCTTAAATCCATATCTAAATCAAGACTAGCCTTTACAGACTGAGCATGCTCCTTAGCTTCCTGATGCTCCTCACGCATATTGTCAATCTTCATATTGGTAAGCTGCCCAAACTCAATACCCTTCTCAAAAGCCTTGCCAGGGTGGTCTGTGTGTACATGAATCTTTATATAATCATCATCATATACAAATACCAAGGAATCTCCAAGTCCAAGTAGATATTCCTTAAATGCCTCTCTCTCTTTATCCTCAAGCTCTTTATCAAGCATTACAATAAACTCAGTGCAATAAGTAAATGTTATATCAGCGTCATAGGAAGAGCCCTTGCCCTTTCTAGGACCATTTCCACTCATAACACCTGCGCCACGCTGGCGTTTAACTCCATCATCAGTAGATAAAAGTGCTATTTCCTTGCCCTGAAGCTTATAAAGAGCGCCGTATAATACGGTCATAAGTCCCATTCCACCAGAATCGACAACTCCTGCCTCCTTTAAGATTGGGAGCTGATTAGGAGTGTTATCAAGAGCTTTTTGACCTGCTGCGGCTACCTTGACTAAAAACTCTTCTATATCAGTAACTTCATTAGCAATATTAGAAGCCTCGTCTGAAATTGCTTTAGCTACAGTTAAGATAGTACCCTCTTTAGGCTTCATTACAGCCTTAAATGCAGACTCTACAGCCGACTTAAATGCGACAGCTGTATGATTAGTATCTATTTCATTATGTTCCTTAAAAGACTTAGTAAGTCCTCTTAATATCTGAGAAAGGATAACACCAGAGTTACCTCTTGCACCTTTAAGAGATCCAGATGAGATAGCCTTACATAACATATCCATAGTGAAGTTGTTAGGTAATGCCTCAACCTCTGACACTGCAGAAAGTATAGTGAGTGTCATATTAGAACCTGTATCACCATCTGGCACAGGAAATACGTTTAATTCATTAATATAATCCTTCTTAGAGTTAAGATTGGCAGCTCCTGCCAAAAACATATCTCTAAATTCTTTAGCGTTAAATAATGTAGCCACTTTAAAAAAACCTCCGACTTATCAATCTATTACGCGAACATTGTCAACACAAACAACAACCCTATCTACCTTAGCACCAACATTGTGCTCTATATTATAGGTAACTGCATTGATCAAATTCTCTGTAACAGTAGTAATGTTGACTCCATATGCAACAATGATATGCATCTCTATATATAACATATCGTCCTTCATTACAACTCTAACGCCCTTACTAGCACTCTCCTTCTTTAAGAGATATACAATACCGTCCTTAACATTCATAACGGCCATTCCCACAATACCAAAACAGTCAAGCGCAGCCATACCTGCATGCTGAGCTATAACCTCCTGTTCTATGGCTACTGTACCATAGTCTGTCTCAATAACCTTCTTAGCCATAAGCTAATCCCTCCAATCTGTTGGCAAAAAGCCACACACTCTTTAATTATACATTATACAAAGCTAAAAATCAAATCTATGAAGGCCTTGAAATGAAATACTAGCAAAGAAATTTTAAATTTATACTTGCACTAAGAAGTTCATTGTGCTATTATGTGTAATGTTGTAGGTCTAAGCAAAGTTGGACCTAAGTCCGATTTTTTAAGGAGGTGCAAGTAAAATGGCTAAATGTGCAGTATGTGGTAAGGGAGCTCATTTCGGACAGAAAGTGAGTCATTCACACCGTAGATCAAATAAAATGTGGAAGTCTAATATTAAGAACGTTCGTGTAGCAACAAGCGGCGGTACTAAGAAGATGTATGTTTGTTCAAGATGTTTACGTTCAGGCGCTGTTGAGCGTGCATAATATTAACATATGATTATTTATTCCAATGGGTTATGCTCATTGGAATTTCTTTTTAAATAAAGGGGGATATAACTATGAAATCTAAGTCTAAAATGACAATATCCTGCATTTTCCTATTCCTGCTATGTCTTATTCTTCTATCATTTAGCTTAAATAAATGCGAATCACTAACTGATAATCAGCTTGCATCAAACATTGCTTCTAATAACGCTTCTTATAATTCATCAGAAAATGCAAGCGAAAATATTGATGATAGCAAGAAAAGCACAACTGAAGAAAATGCTAATAACAAAAAGACAAAAACCGTCTTAAACGGCTGGGTAAAAAAATCCGGCAAGAAGTATTATTATATAAACAACAAAAAGGTCACCGGCTTAAAGAAAATCGGCAAATACAAGTATTACTTCAATAAAAAAGGAGTAATGCAAAAGAATAAGATGATAGCCAAAAATAAGTTCGTAAACAAAAAAGGACGATTAGTCAATAAAAGCGAGCTTTATGAATACGGTGTTAACGGTTTATCAGGTCTAAAGAAGAAGCTTAATTCTCAAATAAAGAATTATAACGGAAGCTATAGCATTTACGTTAAGAATCTTGATACGAACAGGTATATGGTCATAAACAATAAAGAGCTTTATCCTGCAAGTACAGTTAAACTATATTGTATGGAAGCTATTTATGACAAGGCTAATAAGGGAAAGTTGAAGATAGATACAACAACCTTGAGCTTATTAAACTCAATGATTACAGTTTCTAGCAACGAAGCATATAATCAGTTAGTAACTAAGCTTGGAAACGGGAGCTTATCTAAGGGCTTGACTTATCTTACTAATTATTGTAAGAAACAGGGCTACAAGGATACAGTATGTGCTAACTCTCTTCCACTCTCGAGTTATAACAATATGTCAAGCGTAAAGAGTCATACATCTGTAAGAGATTTAGGACATCTAATAGAGAGAATTAATAGAAATAGTCTGGTCAACAAGAGCTATTCTAAAGCTGCTAAAAGCCTGATGCTTAAGCAACAAAGAAGATCTAAGATCCCTTCAGCTATACCATCTTCTGCCTCTTGTGGCAATAAAACCGGAGAGATTCCGGGAATGGATCACGACGCAGCATTTGTCTTATCAAAAAATGCCGACTATGTTATTGTCGTCATGAGTAAGGGTGATTATCAGGCTATAAGCCACATCTCTTCTATCTCTAAGACCGTATATAATCATTTTAACTAAAAAAAAAAAAAGGGGCTGTCGCATTAAGAAATTAGTGCGCAGCTCCTTTTCTGCTCAAAAAACAAAAAAAATAACTGCTAAACCTCGAAAGAATTTAGCAGTTAGTGTATAATTAAGTTATGCTAAAAACAAAATTAACACAAAAAGATTATACC
>JAIKVP010000260.1 GCA_024685635.1 Lachnospiraceae bacterium | reverse complement strand
ACAATGTCAAAATCCAAGGCGAATATTGATTCCATATTAGAATAACCAGTGCCATAATCATCCATAGAAAGCTTAAAGCCTGCTGATTTAAGGCTCTTAGCAACTGTTGATAGGACTTTATAATCGTCTGCTTCAACTGATTCTGTAATCTCAAAATTGATCATTGAATGGTCAACTCCGTAGTTGTCTACAATCCTGATTATATGCTCAAAAAATCCTGGCTTTAGACACTGAACCACAGATAGATTAACATTTATAGCATCCATACCGTGTGCTTTAGGAATGCCACCCTGAATAAAGCCACATACTTCTTTTAAGACAAAATCGTCGATTTCCTCAACTAAGCCAATCTGTTCAGCAACAGGGATAAATTCTTCAGGCGAAATAAATCCTATAGAATCATCAATCATTCTAACTAAGGCCTCAGCACCGTGAAGCATCGGTCCGATTAAGTCGTATGTAGGCTGATAATAAACCTCAAAATTGTTCTCTCTAAGGTTTCTCTTTATGGCTCTTTCAATCTCTGCACGGTGTAGAATATAGTTAAGGTCAACATCTTCTTTGTTGACTGAGGACGGAATAACGCTATCTGCAACAAATAAAACATCAGCAGGAGACTTTAAGTCTTCTGGGATAGAAGCTTTGATTATAACTGCATCAAGCTTAATAGAAGCATTTGCAATATCCCAGTTGTCTTTAAAGCGCTCCTCAATACAAGCGTTTAACTCATCAAGCTCTTCCTCATCAAAGCCTGGACAGGCAACGATATATGTTGCTGAGTTTGGGTTATAGAGGTTGTATCTAGGAACTAGTGTTTTTAAGAAGTCTGATATAGCAATCGCCATAAGGTCATCATTGCTAGAACCAGTAGCCCTTTCTACTATATCAGCGTTAGTTATCTTTATGAAGAAAATGCTGATATGCTCTTTTACTGCGTTGAAGTTGTGAATGTCTAACTGTAAAGCCTTTCTGTTATATATGTTAGTATCTGCGTCTAGCCTGTCATCCTCACTTTCTACTGCAAGCATAACGCCCATCAGTGCGATAGACTCTGCAAATAATTCAGCCTTAATATTGATATAAAGAAGCTGTATTATGACTCCGGCAAGTGAAAGAAAATAAAAATATATTATTGCTATACCGCGCCTTTTAGTAATGGCTTTCCAAGAGAAGATTAATTCAAATGCAGAGAGTATGAAATAGAGGCCTGCAACACCATAAATTAAATATTCTGCCCAGTTTCTATGAAATACTATATTAGAGTCATAGTAATAAACATGATGAAAAATTGGATTTAATAATACAAAAATTTCGGTTATATATAGTGGGATTCCAACAGCGAAATTTTTTAGAAAGCTTCGTTTTCTAATTACTCCTGTTACGCTTAAGACGTAATAATAAAGCGCAGGACAAAGAGCAGTATGAAAAAAGAAGTAGAAAAATTGACAAAACTGCATAACAAAATGGGCAACACTGCTAGATGCCGCTTTAGGCTCAGTTATGGCTGAACCAGTGGTTGATATAGCATTTGCCAAGAGTATTAGCATCATCATTATGAAGATTTTGTTTTGAAGGCGATCTGTTCTCTTTTGTAGGAAGGTAAAGAGTAAAACCGTTACACAAATGGTGATCGCCGCTGCATAAAAAGCTATGTGAAAACTGTATAATGCCTGCATATAATCTCCCCCGAGCTATCTTATAAAACATAGTATTATTTTACCAAATGAATTATATAAGGTCAATCATATTGATATTGTATGAATAACCAAATAAAAGCAATTAATATGTTTACTTTTTTCATTGTATGGTATATATCTATTATTATAGAATAGGGTAAGAAAGAGACTAAAAAAAGTCACTCTAAAGCTAAGTAAAAATGGATGATTATAATTAACATGGGAGAAAACTTATGAGAAACGAAAAAGAAGTTATGCTTAAAGGGGAGCTTTACGATCCAAATGTCAAAGAACTCATTGATTTAAGGACTAAAGCACATAGATTATCTTTTGAATATAATCAAACTCTTGACAGTGATGATGAGAAAAGAAAAGAGATAATAAATGAATTGATTCCTAATTTAGGTGAGGGCGCATATTTACAAGGCCCTATTCAGGTTGATTATGGTTGCTTTACAACTATCGGAGAGCGAACATATGCTAACTTTAACCTTACAATACTTGACACCTGCCCAGTTAAGATTGGAAATGATGTCTTTATCGGCCCTAATGTATCTTTATTAACTGCCATGCATCCTCTAAGATGGCAGGAGAGGAATACATATTATAGGGACGATAATGTGCTTACGGACAAGGAATACGGTAAGCCGATAACGATTGAAGATAACTGCTGGATTGCAGGAAATGTAACTATATGTGGGGGAGTAACCGTAGGCGAGGGTAGTGTTATAGGTGCTGGAAGCGTAGTAGTTAAGGACATTCCAGCTAACTCTCTTGCAGCTGGTAATCCTTGTAGAGTAATCCGTAAGATAACGAATAAAGACAGAATGATTAACGAATAGTGAAAGGATATATATGTATCTAATTACTGCATACTTTGATGATAAAACAAGCAATATCTTAATGCGACATATTAAAAATGTTGCCAATGCGACTAACAATAACTATATGATAGACAATAACGTTCCTCCCCATCTTACAGTTTGCGCCCTAGAGGCGATAAATGTTGAATACCTAGTTGAGGGATTTGATAGATTTTCTTCAAATCAGACTAGCGGGGAGGTCTTTATTGCGTCTTTGGGACAGTTTCTACCTTATGTTTTATACTGCGCACCTGTTCCTAACAAATATCTCATGGACATGTCCAAAATGCTATCTGACATATATGAAAATGTCGAAAAGGTGAGCATTAATAAATTTTATCAGGCTGGAAATTGGCTGCCACATATCACTCTTGCTAAGAAATTAGAGCTAAGTGAAATGCAGTCAGCAGTTGCTGTTATGCAAAATTCATTTGTTCCAATTAAAGGGAGAATTGTTAGACTTGGCTTATCAAAAGTCAATCCACATGTTGATGTAAAGGTCAA
>JAIKVP010000250.1 GCA_024685635.1 Lachnospiraceae bacterium | reverse complement strand
GGTTTCTTTTAGTTATAAGCATTGCTTATGCGGAGCTTTTACAATACTTCCAATTAGAACTTAATCTCATCACCCGAATGAGCGTAATTAAGCTGATCACCCATAATCTCTTTCATTATCTCAAATTTGTATTAGATTTGTCTTAAATGACGTAAGGGGCTTAAGCAAAAAAGCCGCGAGAATTAAACTAATCCTCGCGGCTTTTCATCTGTTTTCCCTGCACGAATCGTGCAAATCTATATAAGAAGTCCATTCTAGGCTCTTGTAACTAAACCTGCCTTAAGCGCTTTAGTAGAGACCCAAACTCTTTTTACCCTTCCATCTTCAATGATTCTAACCCTCTTAAGATTAGGCTTAAACTTCTTGTTGCTTCTTCTGTGAGAATGGCTCACATTGTTGCCAAATAAAGGCTTCTTGCCTGTAACATAACACTTTGCCATAATAATGCTCCTTTCAACTTAAGTTAATAAAAATCTATATCAAAACAATATCTAGGCACTAACAGCATCTATAACACAGCTGTTTAAGGCGTTTTTTATTGCATTTTTGTCATATTGTCTGCCAATGAAGACTATCTGATTCATCCTGTCTCCGTAGGTGTCATCCCACTCATCCTTCACCTCAGGATAGTTGTCAAAAACCTCTTTTTTATCCTTCTCATCAAATGCAGCAATCCAGTTTGAAAACTCTGTAACAGAAGCGTTTCTTCCAGCTGTCTCAATTAGCTGTACATGAGTGTAATCATCCTCAAACCAGATATAGCCCTTGCTTCTGATAACATTCTCAGGAAACTCATTCTCAAGAAAGGCCATAAACTTATCTCTGTCAAATGGCTTTCTCTCTTCAAAGACAAATGAGGTGATACCATATTCATCATCACAGGTCTCTCCCGCCTCATTTCTTTTAAGCACCTTCTGGATAATAGAAGAATTCATTGCCTTATCATAGTCAAATTTCTGTCCATTTAAAATCCTGTCTAGGCTTACTTTAGCATTTACTGCTTCAATAATCTCTGCTTCAGGCTGTAAGCTTCTAATTGCTCGCCTAACCTCATCAATCTTAGCTAGATCAAGCAAGTCGCACTTATTAAGAATAATGGTATTACAAAACTCTATCTGCTCAATTACAAGGTTGATGATATCAGGATCTTCATCGTCATCTGAACTAGCCGCTTCCTCTAATTCATTTAAGAACTCATGATAGATTCTATCTGCATCAACAACAGTAACTATCGAAGAAATGTAGAATTTAGCCTTCTTAGTGTACTGCTCATACGCCAAAAATGCTTCAGCAATAGATGCAGGATCGCTAATTCCAGAAGCCTCCACAAATATAGCCTCAAGATCTTTTATCTTAGCTAATTCCTCAACCTCTTTCATAAACTCATCTCTTAAGGTGCAGCAAATGCAACCATTAGAGAGCTCAACCATTCTAGTATCAAGCTTCTTAGTTGATTCATTTTCTATAAGCTTAGCGTCAACATTTACCTCGCCCATATCATTAACAATCACTGCAACCTTGCGGCTTTCCTGAGAAAGCAGCTCATTTAAGAATGTAGTCTTGCCAGATCCAAGATAGCCTGTGATTAAAACTACTGGAATCCTGTTCTTATTCTGCTTAAATATACTCATATCTATACCTTAGTATGCCTTTCTGGTCTATAAAAATAACAATATGTGTTAGTTTGCCATCAGTTCTGCCATTAGATGTATCTAACTATTTATTTGCGACACCGTTGCATATTATAACATTTAAATCTCAGTTGTCAATAGTTTTTGCGAAAATGTCGCAAATTTTGTTTATTCTCTATCAAGCACCTTAACACCCATACCAGCGTTTACAACATAGATATAATCATCGATATATATTGCCCTTGAATACTCTAATACATTTGATATATATTGGTAAATGTCGTCCATATAGCTATCTTCCATAGATACTATTTCTACACTGTTCTTCTCATAAAAATCTTTATCATAGCCAAAGAACTTAAATTCTGCAGTCTGGTTATAGCTATCTATAACTATTAAATCATCATCGTCACTAGCAAGTCTTTTTTCCATCTGCACAGCCAAACCGAAGCTTTTATTGGCTTCATCATAATATAAAGCTCTCGGATTAGAGAAAACTGAAGAATAATAACAGCCCTCTAAGGTCTTAGTATCAAGCTCTTTAACATCTTTAGGATCACTGATATCAAACATAGAAAGCTTAACCGTTCCATCATCAGTTTGCCCTATCCCAAGCAATAAGCCCTCGCCAAATGGATGAAGATAGGTCGAGAATCCCGGGATTTTAAGCTTGCCAATAATCTTAGGTTCAGCAGGATTAGATAAATCCACACTAAAGAGAGGATCCGTGTTCTCATAGGTTACAAAAAAGCAAGTATTTCCAAAATATCTCGCTGACTTAATCTCTTCACCTTTTGCAATGTCATCTATCATACCAACTGTCTTTAAGTTATCATCTAAAACTAAAAGCCTTGTATAGCCCTCGTATTTACTGTCAGTATCAGTAACAAGCATCCTAAGATAGCCATCATATTCATCAAATGCCTCATCTTCAGCGTAATATAGCATTCCATCAATCTTTGTTGACGACAGTATTTCAAAGTAACCGTCCTCATAAGAAAGCTTGCTGATATTAACCTTAGCCTTTAATTTAGAATAATCCTCTTCAAAGAGGTAAATGCTATCGCTACTCATATAGACAGTGCTTCCGCCACCAAGAACTGACTTCTTATCTATCATCTCGTCATTGTCAAGCGAATAAGCTGTCATAACGCTGTAATTCTCTGCCTTAGAGCCATCCTGGATTCTTAAATCATTCTCAGGACACAGCTCGTTATTAATCTCAGGAATATAACCCTTTAGCTCATCAGAAGAATAATTAAAGTTATTCTCATCTAGCATATAAAAATACTGTCTAATTCTATAATTAGAAAATGTATATAAAATACCATCCTTTAACCTACCCTCTAAAAAGCTACCACTCTGCTTAATTTCATCGACCTTCTTAATATTAGATAGGTCTGAAATGTCATAGATTAAAGCCGTAGTCTCCTCTTTGCTATCATTTTTATCACGCACTATATCATCTGCAACTCCGTAGCACATGCAGGAATACATATCCCTAGTACCGCCTAAGACAACTAGCCTGTCCTTATCTACAAACATTTCCCTAATCACATAGTCGCCTTCAGGGATTTCAAGCGTAGCAAGCTTCTTAGGATTGTCAGGATTGGCCTCATATATGCTAACATTCTTGTTATTGATACTCAAAGCGTAAATGTAGTCTCCATCGGTCTTAACTAAATCCGACTCATCAATTCCTTCAGTTCTAACATT
>JAIKVP010000242.1 GCA_024685635.1 Lachnospiraceae bacterium | reverse complement strand
AGCAGTTGTATTTAAGAAATTTGAAGACTAGGAGGAAGTTATGGAACTTAATTCTAATCAGATTCAGGAGATATTGCCACATCGCTATCCTTTCTTGCTCGTAGACAGAATTACAGAGCTTGAGCCAGGTGTTAAGGCAGTGGGAAGAAAATGCGTGACAGCCAATGAAATGCAGTTTATGGGACATTTTCCTGAATATCATGTTATGCCGGGAGTCCTTATTATAGAGGCGCTTGCACAGACAGGTGCGGTAGCAATCCTATCTTTAGAGGAGAACAAGGGTAAGATTGCCTTATTTGGCGGAATTAAGCACGCACGCTTTAAGAGACAGGTTATACCTGGAGATGTCTTAGAGCTGCACTGTGAGATTATAAAGCAGAGAGGCCCAGTAGGCGTTGGTCAGGCTGACGCGTATGTTGACGGCAAATTAGCTGTTACCGCTGAGATAACATTTGCAATACAGTAACTAAAGGGGATATGTGCTTTAGGAGGTGAGGCTGGTGTTTGACCTTAACGTACCTTACAGGGAAAAGGATGAAGCTAAGAGATTTGGAGCCAGGTGGGATTCTGCTAGAAGGATTTGGTATTATCCTTTAGACACCTTGCCAGAGGGCTTAAGAAGGTGGTATGAGGGTGATTTGGACAACACAGAGGAGATTGACTATGATCTTAATTTAACTCCAGAAGCCCACGAAGCCACTGAAGCAATAATGATTGCACCTGGCGTAGACTTAAACTCATTTAAGACTGTAGAAGAAGTCGCCAATATGATAGCGGATAAATTTAATCGAACTCCAGAATTTGCTACTGTTATGGTCAAAGGAGAAGTGGTAAACTACAGGCCTTCAGCGCATTATTTTTTCAGCGTCAAGGATGCCAATGCTACAATCAGTTGTAAAATGTGGGCGAGCGAAGCAGCAAGTGCCCTGGATTTTACACTTGAATCTGGTCAGCAGGTTGCGATTATAGGAAGATTTGAATTTGATTCTAAATATGGAACTGCGCTTCATGTAAGGAAGATATATAATGCTGGAGAGGGCGCGGCTTACTTAGAGCTACAGCGCTTAAGATCCCAGCTACAGGCTGAAGGATTATTTGACTTAGATCACAAGAAAGCGATTCCTGAACATCCTGACAGAATTGGTGTTGTCACATCAAAGGATGGACAGGCTATTCAGGATATCGTAAAGACAGCCACAAGAAGAAACCCATATGCCCAGCTTATTTTATACCATGTTAAGGTTCAGGGAGAAGGTGCTGACCTTACGATAGTAGAGGGTATCAAGGCGCTTGATAAGGCCCATGTTGATGTCATCATCGTAGGTAGAGGTGGCGGAAGTGATGAGGATTTAAAAGCATTTAACTCTGAGGCGATAGCAAGGACAGTCTATGCTGCTAACACCCCAATCGTATCTGCGGTTGGCCATGCTGGCAACACTACGCTGATTGACGAGGTAGCAGATAAGTTTGCGGTGACGCCTACGGCAGCGGCAGAGCTTGTCTGTCCTGATATTTTGTCTGAGATAAAGCGTATTAATGACATTGCCCTTAGTATGAGGCGTAACGCCGAAACTAATCTTGAGAATCGACTTCTAAGACTCGAAAGAATCAAGGCTACTTTAGAGAAAAACAGCCCTACCGTAAAGGTTAAGGAGCAAGAAGCAAGGCTGGAAAATGCAACTAAATTCCTCAAACAGAACATCAAGATTATATTTGATTCTAAGGAACTAAGATACGAGAATGCATTTGCTAATCTGTCTGCTAATATGAAGCAACTGTTTGATTACAAGCTTCATCGCTACGAATTGCTTGTGACCAAGCTTAATGGCTTATCACCGTCAGCTAAGCTTGTAAACGGTTTTGGATACATTTCAAAGGACGGCAAAGCAGTTAATAGCGTAACTGAGATTCAGACCGATGACAACATACTCGTAACAGTTTCAGATGGTGAGATAGGCGCAACAGTAACATTTGCAAATGCTAAAAAGATTGGAGGAGAGTAGTAATGGAAGAGGAAAAGTTTAACGTAGACGAGGCTCTTAATCGCCTAGAAGAGATTAATGCTGAGCTTTCTAACAAGGATATTGAATTATCTAAATCAATGGAGTTATATAAGGAGGGGGTTTTACTTGCTTCTAAGTGCAAGGAGCATTTAGAGGGAGTTAAGACAGAATTACAGATACTTAATGACAATTAATATGTGGGATATAAAGCAACTAAAGTGCGGGGGATTTTTGGCTTACCACGAGTAAGGAGAATGTATATGAAACATCGCCAAAGATCACATATGATACTTGTAAGTTTGAGTGTATTTATCTTTATGACACTGATATGCTCATATATTGAAAATGATAGTGTATTTCACGTTACTGTCGGCGAGAAAAATGCTGACCCAAAAATTGAAACAGTAGTTAATGCCGTTGCGACAGCAAGTACTGAAACTTCTAGCGACGCAATAAGCTCAAATGCTTCCAAAACTAAAAAGAAAAACGAAATTAAAGAGGTTTATGGCCTTAACAAAACTGCTAATGGCAGACTGTATTTTCTAAAAAAGAATGGCAAAAGATACCAGGGTTACAAAAAGATTGATGGCGCCGAGTATTATTTTGCTGGCAAAAATAGTTATGCAGTTGTAAATAAGTGGAAGTATGTTAAGCTGAATGGAACTAGCTATAAGTTATATTTTGGCAAGAATGGCAAAAGAAAAAAGGATGTAACTAATATTCTTCCTAGCAATACACGCTACTACCTTGATGTTTTGTTAGCTAAGAATATGGTGATGGTATATGCCAAGGATGGCAACAAGGGCTACACTATACCTGCAAAGGCAATGATTTGCTCAACAGGAATGCCAGGACATGGCACCATAATAGGAACATACAGCCTATATAAGATTGCACCTTGGAGGTCGCTATTTTATAACTCGGTAGGACAATATGCTACCAATATTCATGGTAACATTTTATTCCATTCGGTTGTTTATAAGAGATATGGAGATCATTATTCTCTTGATAAAACAGAATACAATAAACTTGGTAAATCAGCATCACACGGTTGTGTAAGACTCCCGGTTAAGGATGCTAAATGGATATATGACCACACGGGCAATATTGATAAAGCGGTTTTAAGAACAGCGACAGTTAGTGAAAAAACTCCGCTTGATAAGCCAAAGAAGAAAAAAATTGGCAAGACTAAAGACGGAAGATATTACGATCCAACAGATCCAAAATGTAAATAATTATAAAAAACTTGAGCGTACCATAACTACGCTCAAGTTTTTTTATGATAATTATGTGTGAACAACTAGCAAAATGGCTAGAAATAGGCTATAATATTGAAGTAGAAGGCATTTTGATCGTATGATTTTTTATTAATGATTTCTATATTAAATGACGATATGATATATGAGGTGTTATAGCTTAAGGGACTTGTGAGAGAAAACTAGTTGTTTTTTTATAAATAGCGGGTGATTTTATGCGCGGATATAAATGCCTAAAAAGGTTTAATAATAAAGGATTTACACTTGTGGAGATGATGGTTGTCATTGCAATAATGGCAATCGTTCTTGCTGCGTCCGCGTGGGGCGTTACCGGCTGGATTCTCCATTCTGAATTTATCAAAAATGAGGGCAATGCCCAGACTGTCTACTTAGCGGCCCAGTCTGCACTCTCTAACGCAGCGAGCAGAGGAGCCGTAGATTCCGTAATCAACAATATTACTCTTGAGGCCGAGGCCAACGGTGGCGATATCGCTCCAGAGCTTAAGGCCAGCTATGGACTTCCAGATGAGAATGACAATGAGCTTCAGGGGCATAAGTATGTATATTTGACTGTTGCAGGAGGAAGTTATACTTCAGGCGCTGACAGTATGATTTTTAAGCTCATAAAGCCATATATATTTGATGAGGCATCACTTGACGGAGCAATTACCATCGAGTTTGATGTAACCTCTAAGACCGTATACTCAGTATTTTACAGTGCATGGGCTAAGACCATGGAATACGGTGGAGGTGCTATAACTGCAAGAGATACATTTTATATTAATTCAGCGAATAGATCAGAGTCTGTAAGATCAGGTGTTGCGATGGGTTATTACGCAGTAGATCAGGTTAATGTTGCAATACTTGATGCAGAGACCTTAAGACTTACAGACGTTTCACTTAACAACGAAGAGACACTCAATCTTAGATTTGGTAGCAGTTCTAAGCACAATGACTTGGATACTGTTTACACCTTAGACTTTTATGAGCAGGATAAGGATAGCTCTAGTAAGACTACCGACGATTCGCATTTTCTATTCTCCACAACTATCGATTACAGCAAGATAGTAACTACTGGAGAGTCATATAAAGCATCAGATGGCAAGCTTACAAGGAGAGTTAAGCTTGATTTAACTCTCGGTACTGGCTCAAGCCAGACAACTACTAAGCTTCCATTTATTCTTTCCTACAACGGCTCTAATTATGAGCTTGTTCTTGATGCAGTTAACACTTCTCAGTCTTATGCAGCATTAGGCTTAGACAGCGATCAGCTTTACTCAATTACAAGAATACTTAAAAGCGACCCTGTCTACATTTTCGCAGAGGTATCTGTCTCTCCAACTGCTGATGCTCTTAATATGAGAGAGTATTCTGTATCGTCTAACAGAAAGCTTTCTAACACAGAAAATGATATGTTTGCATCGAATCTTGAAGCTGCTTCAGGAGATGGAGAATATACAGTAAAGGCTGATGGCATCAACAGAATTTCGGAGTTTAGACATTTGTCTAATATTAGATTTCGAGACAAGAACAATAAATATGAGTTCACAAGCGACTTAGACTGGAATGACAATGTGGTATATAGCGTTATATCTGAATCAGGTGCTGCTAAGGCAGTTGATGCGGCTACTGCTGTATTTCCTACTGTTCCAGAACTTAAGACAGGAAGTAACCTTGATGGTAATGGATGCATTATAAACAATCTTCGCTTGTCTGAGAAGTCGAGTGTAGAGTACGCTTCTAAGGCTACTGATAGCTCAGTTGTACTTAACAACATTGCATCTTCGGTTGGATTGTTTGGAACTAACAGCGGAGATATCAGTTCTTTAGTTATTAGCAATGCCAATCTTACAGTCGGCTCTGGCGAAGCGACCAGTTCAACAAACACATCAATATACAACAATACTCTTAAGTCAATCGGAATCCTTGCCGGTGTTAATGCCGGCTCTATTAAGGAGATATATTTTGATTCAGGCTGTAATCTTTACGCAGACATTTTATACAATGCAGATGGCCATAAGGCTGCATCTGCGGATGGTATCGGTATGCTTACTGGTGCGATGGACGTAACTAAGACCAACCAGGTTGATAGAATTCTAACTGATGGTACAGTCACAGCCAACGTAAGAGGCAGCGGCGTTGAGACTATCAAGGACGGCAAGTTTACATTTGCTAACATTGAGGCAGATGACGGTGGATATAGAAATGTCGGAATAGGTGGTGTGTGCGGATACATTTGCACAACTGGAACGGCAACATCTACATTTGGTATAGCTAAGAGCGAGGTTGAGACAAGCTCTTATAGCGATGAGATGAAGCAGTATTTTGAGACCTTTGACGGCAAGTCGGTTATGAATAAGGCGGATGTCTCAGGCAATATGTTTATCGGTGGTGTTGTTGGTAACCTCTATTCAGAAAATGCTTATAGCAGCACTCGTACAGATATTACAATGCAGAACTGCCACAATGATGCTCAGATTTCGGTCACTAAGATGCCTGATGAAGAGCAGCTTAAGAAGATGGAAGAGAAGGATCCGTCATTTGAGACGCTTAGCGGTCTATATGTTGGCGGTATCATTGGATATAACTATAGAGCAAGAATTGCTGAATGCTCATACGATATGAGTGATGAGAGTACGATAGCAACTTATGAGGATATAACTGTCGGTACTGATAGCCTAAAGGCGGACAGAGAGGGTATCTTTGTCGGCGGTATTTCAGGCTTTAGTTACGATGGAACGATTAATGATTGCAAGACCAATGTTGGCGGCTACTTGCTAGGATATGACTATGTAGGAGGAATTATAGGTTCTACTAAGGCGTCTAACGGAACAGTTGGTGGTGCTGGGGAAAGCAAGCGCTCAACTGACAATAACACCCTAGTTTCTGACAACGTAAACGGAAGCTATATTATCGGACACAGCTTTGTCGGTGGTATTATCGGTATGAATACATCAGGTGTTACTGTACTTGATACTTCTAACAACGGTATCGCGGTTGGTGATGGTATTGATATCGGTGGAATTGCTGGACGCAATTCAGGTAATGATACAAAGAAAGCAGAGATTATTAACTGCAGTGCCAAGCTTAATGACTATGGTAGTGCATTATTTGACATGGTTAAAAATACCTGGAAGTTCTACGGCAGCAATGTCGGTGGTCAGGTAGGATTTAACGAGTATGGACTTATAGAGTTTAACAATGATTCTAACACAACCAAGGCTGTTTCATCTATTGCGGTAGGTGAGAACAATGTTGGTGGTTTTGTAGGTTATAACGGCATTAATGGACATATCAATTTGGTTGGTAAGGATGACGACTACATTTCCGGTCGTGTCTATGGAACTGGTGACTGTGTCGGAGGCTTTATCGGAATTAACCTTGCTCCTGAGGCGGTCAGCGAGCAGAAGATTATCATTTCCACAATCAGTGTAGAGGGTAATAGGATGGTCGGTGGTGTTGTCGGAGCCAATGTACTTAATATGACAAGCGTGGTTAGCGATTCAACATTTAACATTACCTACAACAACAGAGTGTCTAAGATTAAGGGAATAAGCATGGTTGGCGGACTTGTTGGCTACAATGTTTTAACCTCTAATTCCGACATTTTACCTGCATCTAATGTTGTGGATTCGACTACATTTGTTGGTGTTGACGATGATAGCTGGTGCAGCAATATTGTTGCTTCTGGCGACTATGGACTAATTAAGAGTGCAGGTAAGCTTAGTATTGTATCTAACAAAACATTTACAATTGGTAATGCTGCTAATTTTAGCTTGGTTGACTACAATAATGCTGAGGTTTATGCAGATACATTTGGTGGAGGACTTGTGGGAATGAACGATGATAACAGTAGAATGATCATTGTTCACGCTAGAAACAAGGGACAGGTTAAGGAAATCAGCACTGGCAGCAAGGTTGATTTAAGTGCGATGCTCAGCTTAGATACCTCAGCTGATTACAGTGGAATTAACAGTGGCATTTTCGGTGGAATTATCGGATATGCTACTAAATATACAGTAGTTGATGCCTGTGACAATCAGGGTTCATTGCAGCTTAAGAACGGTGGTTACGGTGGAGTAGTTGGACTTAATGAGGGTTATATTACTAACTGCTTTACATCAACTAATGTCGGAGAGACGACCTTAAGTATTATAGGTGGTATCGCAGGAATCAACTATACAAGTCTAGAAGGTGAATATACAATTGGCTCTTATAGTGTTAAGAGTGGAGAGATTAAGGATTGTTACAATGGTGCTGATATGACAGTAACAGGTAAGAATCACGTCGGTGGAGTTACCGGTATTAATGTTGGTATCCTTAATAACTGCTACGCATTAGGTTATGTAAGAGGTAAGCTAAATATCGGCGGTATAACAGGAGTTAACCTATCAACTATTGAAACTGCAGGAACGCTTAAGATTGCAGATTCTCTTGAGGTAGTAGGTAACTCTAATGTTGGTGGCTTAGTTGGTATTAATGACGCAACTAGCCTATATACAGGCAAGATTTTATATACTGCAACAGGCACAAGCTACGGCGACAAGGTAGTTTCAGTAACTGCTAAGAATGCCAATGCCGGTGGCATTGTAGGATATCTTAAGTCAGGCAACATAAAGGGTGATACTGATAACTATATCAAGAGCTACGCCAAGGTTAAGGCAGATAACTATGCAGGTGGAATTGTAGGTTACATGCCAGCAAATATTCCTGATGTTGCAATTACCTGCAGTGAAAATGATGGCGAGGTTATAGCTACTAACGCTTATGCAGGCGGAATAGTTTCAATAAATGATAATAACAGGATTACATATTCTAATAACTGTGGATCTGTAAGCTCTTCTTACGGATATGCAGGCGGTATTGTATCAGAAAATATCAATAGCGGCTACATTAACGAATGTCGTGTATATGGTCAGACTGATGATATAAGCATTAGATCAACTAAGGAAGATGGTGGTGCAGTCTGTGCTATTAACCATGTTAATTCAACTATTCTTAACTGTAAGGTTAGCTCTAATAATCACTACGTTTCAGTTGATGGTAGCAATCTTAAGAATATTGGATATATCACTGGTAAGAACCTAGGAACCATAAACGGTGGTCAGGTATATCAGAAGGTTTCCTATGTTACATCGATGACCGAGATTAACCTCGGTGGAATCGTTGGTTACAACCAGGCTAAGGCATATGTTAAGAACATAGGAAGTGCTGCTGCTCATAGCATAGAGATAACTAATACAGGTAACATTAAATATCTAGGCGGAGTAGTAGGAAACAACGAAGGAAATGTTATTAATAGCTCATTCTCAGGCAAGATTTTAGAATCTCAGATGACAACAACAGGACATGCTTACGGTGGCATAGTTGGTATTAATCATATAGCTGATGAGGCTAATAAGCCTGAAATGACAGATAACTATATAAACGGAGCAACGATAGATGTTGTGGGAATGTCTGCAATTGATTCAGCTCAAACTGCAGAAGGTAAACTAAGACACACCTCTTTTGTTGGAGGAATAGTTGGATATAATGATGAAGGTGTAACAATCAAAAAAGCATACATTTCTTCAGAGTCTAAGAGCACAATTACTGCTAATTATGGTATGCTAGGCGGGATTGCAGGAGCCAACTCAGGCACTATAGACTATTGTGGATATTCTGATTCTATGGAGCTTGTAGATGATGTATATGACAACTTAAGCGTAAAGAGATACGGCAAGACAGATGGTTCTGATGCTGGTATTAACAGACTTAACAAAATAATAGGAACTAACAAGAAATATGAATCTATAACTGCAACAGATGAGTCAGGCGACTATGACTGTGTAATTACTATGTCTGCTAATGGTGACGGATATTTAGGAGGAATAACTGGATTTAACGCTGTTAATGGTAGGGTAACTAAGTGCGCAACTGGTAAGTGGAATATTGTATCTAACAATACGACCAAGACAGCTCAGGTAGCAGGAATTGTAGCTCAGAACGAGTCTGATAACGACTTTAGTTACAACGTTAACTGTGCTTATGTCTTAAGAAAAGTTTCTTCAGGCAATACCAAATACTATGTAGGCGGAATTATCGGTATAATGCAGAATAGAACTTCAAATAAATGGAAGATAGATTCCTGCGTCAACATAGGAACAGTAGTAGATCACAACTCACATAACGTCGGTGGAATA
>JAIKVP010000241.1 GCA_024685635.1 Lachnospiraceae bacterium | reverse complement strand
TCTAACAGGGTTACGGCTTCTGAATTGCTTGATTTAGGACTAAATGTCAGGGAATATATTATATTTTTTATCGGAGTAATTGTAATGTTTATGGTGAGTATGTACGGAAGAGACAAAAGTGTAAGGGAGAAACTTACGAAGAAACCTTTTATTGTTAGATATATTGTTTTTTCAATTATATTCTTTTCTACTTTGCTGTTTGGATATTACGGTGTTGGCTTTGATGTAAAGCAATTTATCTATAATCAGTTTTAAAGAAGGATGTTTAATAACTATGATTACCAGAAATAAACTGTTCCCCTTGATTATGTCATTAATTGCAACAGTATTAATATTTATTGGTTTGCAAAGATTGGTTGAACCTAAATATGACGGTTCAGAGGATATGCCGTTAGAGGGGAACTTTACATCTGAATACTATGACGAAACAACCAAGCATGATGTAATCATAATAGGTGATTGTGAAGTGTATGAGAATATAGATGCTATGCGTTTGTGGGATAAATATGGAATTACTTCTTATATCAGAGGCAATGCGCAACAGTTGATTTGGCAGTCTTACTATATGCTCGAGGATACGCTAAAAACAGAAACTCCTAAGGTTGTCATTTATAATGTTCAGGCAATGGAACACTCTAAGCCGGAGAGAGAAGCATATAATCGTATGACTTTAGATGGGATGAAATGGTCTAAAACAAAGCTTGATGCAATTAGAGCATCTATGTGTGAGGGAGAGAATTATATGGATTATTTCTTTCCTCTGTTGCGTTATCATAGCAGGATTACTTCTCTCAATGGAAGTGATTTAAAGTATTATTTTAGACCCAAAAAGGTTGCTCATAATGGGTATTATATGAGGATAGATACACTTCCTGTCAGTGAGTCGGATGTTGCTGATGATTCATGGTTATCAGGAGAAGAAGATAATAATGTTGATGAAGAAGTGTATGATGATCCAATGGCTATGTTTGAGCAGGAGATGGATATTGACGATGACTCATCAGAGCCAAAAGATGAAGATGAAGTTAAGATTAGCGATACTTCATTTGCATATTTGGAAAGAATCCGTAATCTGTGCAATGATAACGGAATTAAATTAATTCTTATGAAAGCACCGAGCTTGTATCCTGTTTGGCATGATTCAGAGAATGAGCAGATATCTGATTATGCTAAAGCGAACGGTCTGCTATATGTTAATTTCTACGATCTAATTGATGAAATAGGTATTGATTATGAGAAGGATACATATGATGGCGGGCTTCATTTGAATCTTACCGGGGCTGACAAGGTTGCTGATTATTTAGGGGATGTGCTGATTAAACAGTATAAAATTAAAGATCATCGGAATGAGCCATTATACCAAAGAGTTTATGATGGCAAATATCAATTCTATCAGGATATGATCAAGGCACAACAAAAAGAGTTAGATAAATATGGAGAAATCCTAAGTTACTAATAATATCAGATTTATAGTGTAGTGCTGCCCGCTATAAATCTGAACATAAGGCAGTGCAGAAAAGAGGTTTACTATGAGAAAGATACTTAAAGGACTATTGTTGCTATGCATAGCTATGGTACTGATTATTTCATTTTCTGAAAGTGCACTGGCTAAAACTAAGGGCTACAAGTTCAAGTATAATGGTTCGTCGGTTACGGTTGATCAAAAGGCTAAATCGTTTATTAAGAGTGCCGGAAAACCAATTAAAAAGAAGACTACCAAGAGCTGTGCATTTAAAGGTAAGGATCGCAAATATACGTATAATGATTTTATTCTGACAACCTACTCCAAAAAGAATAAAGGAGCAGAATATGTATTATCCATTTCACTGCGCAATGGCAATGTGTCTACAAAAGAAGGGATTAAGATTGGCAGTAGTGAGGAAGATGTTGTAAAGAAGTATGGGAAGAAATATGACAGCGTAAGCCTTAATGTCAACAACATGTATGTATACAAAAAAGGAACTTGCAAACTTAAGATTGCAGTTAAGAATTCAAAAGTAGTAGCTATAGCTTATGAGTCTGCAGCGCATAATTATTAGTATTGGCAACGGAAGGAGAAACATTAAGTTGAAGAGCATACGCTTAATGATGTTAGTGAACCTGTTCTTTGTAACATTTTTATTGCTGGGGCAATTGTATGAGACAGATGTAGCAGCTGAAAGTATTAATGCCACAGTTGAAAAAAGCAGTATTAAGGTTGGAGAGCTAACTAAGATTACTACTACTGATATTGATGTATCGTATAAATGTAGTGATACTAAAGTGGCTTCTGTGGGAGTTGATGGGGTTGTTATCGGTAAAAAACCCGGTGCCGTTAAGATAACTGTTTCAAAGAATGGATATACATCTACAGTGATACCGGTAACCATAAAAAAGAATAAATACAAGCCTAATCTAAGTGTAACCGCTGATGAGGTTTCATTAAAGAATACTAAATGTACCCAAACCGTGAATGGCAAATTCGAGTATTCAGCTTACATTTCCAATAATTCCAAGAGCGGTACGGTTCGTAAAGTTGTCTTTTATTTTATGATAAATGACAATGTTCAAACAAACGAAGAAGCGTCAAGTGATTCATCAGCCAGTACTGTCACAGGTGATTCGTCTTCAAAAGCAAAAAAGGTTACCCTTACCGCTAAGAATATTAAACCTAAGAAGAAATCTGCACTTGTTAAATGTCAGGCAGATTCATCGGGATTGGTCGAGAATATGAAGCCGTATAAGATCAAAATAGAAACTAAGGATGCCAAGTTCATATACAACATCAAGCAAAGGAAAGCATGCTTTGACTGGCGTGTAAAAGATACAACACCTCCGGTTATTAAAGGGTGGGTAGGAAAAAAGAGTTCTTATAGAGGTATACCAACACGGGTTGTATATACAGATAGAAAGTCATCTTTTAATTTTAAAAAGCATGTAAGTGCCAAGGATAACAGAGACGGTAAGGTAAATGTCAGCGTAAGTACCAAAAAGATAAATTGGGACAAATCAGGCATATATAAGGTGTACTATACAGCTACTGATTCTGCCGGTAATACCAAGAAGACGTGGGCTAAAGTGCAGGTAATAAAGCCGGGAAGTGCAGAGCAGAAAGCGGATGCAGTATTGTCAGCCATAACATCTCCCGGATGGTCAGATGATAAGAAACTCCGTGCTATATATAGCTATGTGCATTCTCATTGTACTTATACAGGCTACGGACCTCATGCTGATTATAGGAATACTGGTTTAAAAGGGATACAGAATGGGCGTGGCGACTGCTTTACATTTTATTCGGTGTCAAGACTTCTAATAACCAGATCTGGTATTCCTAACCTTGAAGTAAGAAGATCGCCTGCACATGCCGGGCATAATCATTGGTGGAATTTGGTATATGTTAACGGAGGTTGGTATCATTTTGATGCAACTCCAAGGGCGAGACCTGGTTATTTCTGCTTGCAGACGGATGCTCAACTTAGGATTTACAGTACCGATTATACATTCAGCTTTAATAAAAAGCTTTATCCGAAGAGAGCAACCAAAAGGATAAGCAGAAATCCTGTTTGATGTAGCAGAGAAATGTTGGAGGATTGAAAATGAAATCAATAGGAGTAATAGGTGGACTTGGCCCGATGGCTAGCGTTTACTATCTAAAGCTTCTTGTTGAAATGACTAAAGCAGATAAAGATCAGGGTTATCCAAGGATATATATGGAATGTCTGCCTGATATTCCTGACAGGACTAAGTACATTTTAGGAGAGTCAACAGATAGCCCATATCCGATGCTCTTGAAAGCAGCAAAAGAGCTTGAAGCTATTGGAGCTGACGTTATTACGATACCATGTATTACATCTTATTGTTTTTATAAAAAGATTCAAGATGGCGTTAAGATTCCAATAATAAATTTGCCGGAAGAGATTGCAAAACACTTAATTGAGCACAATGTTAGAAGTGTTGGAATAATGGCAACTACGGGAACAGTAAAGTGCGGTATCTTAGAAGATGAATGTAAAAAATGCGGTATAAGTGTTTTGCTTCCGGAAGAAAAAGTTCAAGGTATGGTTATGGATATTATTTACAAACAGATAAAAAGGGGAAGAGCAGTAGATTGGAAGATGGTTGATGAAGTTATGACGTATTTTATTGAGAGAGGAGCTGATAAAATTATTTTAGGTTGTACGGAACTGCCGTTATTGAAAGGTATGTTCTATGAAGGTATAAGGGATACAGATTCATGCGAGTATTCGGTGATGAACAGATTGTATAAGGACTGCGAAGATGTTCTGGAAATTTTGGCGAAAATGGCTCTGAAGTTTTCTGGCGTGCGAATCAAGGAAACCAGACATAGAACAGAATAGTTAAGAAAGAGATAGTTAATTTATGAAATAATAAGTATATTTATAGTATTAATTCTGTCAGTATGCATATTACAATTGAGTGATGTAGATGTCGCATCAAAAGTATGGCTAAGCAGTAATAAAGCGGAATTGTTAATCTTAAACACCTAAGACAAGGTATATTCACAAACGACCAAGGTATCGGTAAAGAAAGCTTCTGGTCTAAAGAATTTCTAGAAATCCTTTAAATCATCAAATAACAAGATAATTAAGGTTTCGAAGAGTGGAACTGTTACTCCGATTTCCGCTGGCAAGGCAACGATTACAGTTTCGACTAAATAAAAATATAAAAAGAAGAATTACACAAAGAATCTTAAAATGTCAGTTATAGTATCAAAGCAGAATGCGAACAGTTCTGATGTTGAAGTCTTGAAAAAAATTATTAGTTCAATAAATAATGATGAAGATGATGTTCTTAATATTGCATCAAAATTATATACGTGGGGAAATGGTAGATTGACAGGAATTGACTGGAATGAAAAGGGGTTAAGTGGAGATATTTCATTTAAGGGTCTTGATCAGCTTGATTAATCGCTCAAGATTTTAGCACCTATATTACGGAGGGTTATACTAATAAAACTATTAATTATAATAGTGATGAAGAGAAGACGCTGAGAAATATACTGGTAGATGGAAAGGTATTTGATTTATCTGACAAATGCTTTGAATACAAATCTTGAGACTTTAGTATGGGAAGGCTACTGTCTGAAATCGATTGACATTAGCAAGAATAGCAAGCTTAAGTACCTGAATCTGGCATTGCATCCGATAACTTCACTCAATACGACTAATAATCCTGAACTCGAATATATTGATATTAGAGGAACTAAAGTTGAGAGTTTAGATTTTTCAAACAATCCATTACTTGAGCATGTGAGTGCGCAATTTTGTAATATAAGTAAAGTTGATATAAGTAAATGTACAAAACTTAAATATATAGACCTTGGTCATAATAATCTTAATG
>JAIKVP010000230.1 GCA_024685635.1 Lachnospiraceae bacterium | reverse complement strand
TTCATAATCAGCAAGGCTATCAACCCTGTTACTAAGGTTACTGAGAGTATCACTGAGATTAGTAAAGGAGACTTCACTGTTAATCTTGTTCCAGAGGGTAACAATGAGATTACGACTCTTAGTGAAAGCTTAAATGATTATATAGCACATATGCGTGAGACTATGAATGGTCTTTCTGATATTTCCTCTAAGATGAGTAGTCGAGCTAGCGAGTGTTATGACATTTCGCGTATAATGGCTGATGCTAACAACAATCAGGCTGATTCAATTGAGAAGTTAAATCTCACATTAAATGACATGAATCAGTCTATCGAGGATGTTGCCAATTCAGCTACAGAGCTTGCTATGACTTCAAGTGAGCTTAGCAACAATGCTGGAGAGGTTAAGGCTCTTTGTGATGACACACTTGCTGCTTCTACTAAGGGTAAGGAAGAGATGGAGTCTATGACATACAATGTCAATACTCTTAACAATACTATCAACGAGCTCACAGAGCTTATTAGAGCAACTGCTAGGTCGGTTGAGGAGATTACTGGTATCACTGATACTATTAACGAGATTTCTGAGCAGACTAACTTACTTTCTCTTAACGCTTCTATCGAGGCTGCTAGAGCTGGTGAGATGGGTAAGGGATTTGCGGTTGTTGCTTCTGAGGTTGGAGCTTTGGCTGGACAGTCATCTGAGGCTACAGATACAATTAAGAGACTTGTTGATGACATTACTAGAAATATTGAAAATATCAACGAGAAGGCTGACATTTGCGCTAAGGATATGGAGGCTTGTATTAGTGGTGTTGATGGAGCCAATGAGTCATTTGAGACTATCTACTCTGAGGTTGCCATGGCTACTGACGGCATTATCGGTATCGCTTCTGGAATTGAGAAGATTAACGATGTTGCTACCGGCAATGCTGCTACTACTGAGGAGCAGGCATCTAACATCAATGAGGTACTTAACTTAAGCGGTTTGATTGTAACTGAGAGTGAGAAACTAAGAGAAGAGTCTGGCAATATAACCAGCATTTCCGAGAATCTTAATGACTACTCAGATGAGATTAATTCTGATTTGGCTAAGTATACATTGTAAAAAGAATAAGAAAATGCTTGACATAATAAATAACTTATGATAAATTACCTAAGGATTAACCGCCGAAGACAGTAGGTGTCGAAAGACGTAACGCATGCAACCTACCGAGGATGTAAGTTATTTCATTTATTTGATTGACATTACAGCTCTGTGTTTTCGGACACGGAGCTTTTTTATATCTATTGAGTCCTGCGGTTAAAATACTTAAAGGAGGAATGTAAAGTGGCTAAAGTAGAGTTAAAGCAGCCTATTGTTGACGAGATTAAGAGCAATCTTGACGGTGCACAGGCAGTAGTTTTAGTTGACCATAGAGGTCTTACAGTTGCAGAGGATACTGATCTTCGTAAGCAGCTTCGTGAGAATGACATCGTATACAAGGTATACAAGAATACTATGATCAATCTTGCTATTAAGGATACTGACTACGCTGATCTTTCTAAGGATCTTGAGGGTCCTACAGCTATGGCAGTTTCTAAGACAGATGCAACAGCACCTGCTCGTGTCATTTGCAAGTTCGCTAAGAATGCACCTGCACTTGAGGTTAAGTCTGGTTTTGTAGATGGTTTGTATTATGATGCTAAGGGTATCGAGACATTGTCTAAGGTTCCTAGCAAGGAAGAGTTACTTTCAAAGCTTCTTGGAAGCATTCAGTCACCTATCACTAACTTTGCACGTGTTATCAAGCAGGTTGCAGAGCAGAAGGATAGCGGTGCAGCACCAGCAGAAGCAACAGAAGCAGCTGAGGCACCAGCCGAGGCATAATAACAATTATTTAATTTATAGAATATGGAGGATTATATCATGACAGTTGATGAGATTTTAGAAGGTATTGACAGTTTAACTGTATTAGAGCTTAACGATTTAGTATCTAAGGTTGAGGAGAAGTACGGCGTTTCTGCAGCAGCAGGCGTTGTAGTTGCAGCAGGCGGAGCAGCTGGCGGAGACGCAGCTGGCGCTGAGAAGGATGAGTTTGACGTAGAGCTTACCGAGGTTGGTGGCGCTAAGGTTAAGGTTATCAAGGTTGTTCGTGAGGTTACTGGCCTTGGACTTAAGGAAGCTAAGGAAGTTGTTGACGGCGCTCCTAAAGTTATCAAGGAGGGTGCTTCTAAGGCTGAGGCTGAGGAGATCAAGACTAAGCTTGAGGCTGAGGGTGCTAAGGTTACTCTTAAGTAATTATAACTCTGCTTTATATGAGCCTGTGGTTTATGCCGCAGGCTTTTTGCATTTTAAAATGCTTGATTTAGACTTATGACACAGAATAGTAACTTCATTTAATATGAGTAAAAAGTGAATTAGGCTCGTCTTTGTTGACTGCATTTTAGTCCTTTGTTATAATTTGAATGTTAAAAGATATGAATTCAGTGCTAATTAGTATGGAAGTAAGGTGAGATAATGCGAGGGGTTGTTAAGGTATTAGCGACCATAATAATAGTTGTATTACTAGTTGAGACGACTGCATTTGTCAGTCCTTCTTGTGCAGCTACAACCTATACTAAAGCTAAGCTTGACTCTATAATTGCATCTAAGAATAAAATAATCTCAAGTTACAACTCAAAGATATCTAGTCAGAATAAGAAGATTACTAATTATAACAAGAAGATAACCAAGCTTAAGAAGAAAAAGACTAAGTATCTTAAAAAAGCCAAGAAGATTAAGAAGTCTAAGAATGCGCTTAAGAAGATGTGGTATAAGAACCAGGCTGTTCTTATTAAGGTTAAGATTGCTGACATCAAGGGCAAGATTAAGGCGTGCAAGACTAAGATAAAGGGCTATAATGCTGAGATTAAGACTGTTAATGGCGCTATAGACACGGTTAAGCTTGGGTATACCTGGGAAGTTGATACTATGTCGATTGACTTAGATGGTGACATCAAGCTTGATGTAAATGAGGATTACATCATTAATTACAAGCTTGCAGGTGGAACTTCCTTATATCCAACCGATGTGAAATGGGCCTCTAGCAACAAGTCGGTTGCTAAGATTGCAACCTATAATGGAGATGTTACACTTTCTATAGTGGGATATGGCGATGCAACTATCTCAGCTACGGCTACTGCAAGTGGTACAATCACTAGTATGAATATTCATGTTGATCTGCCCAATGCTTACGTTGAGAATATGCTTGTCTCTTCTAGAGATGTGACTATTAAGCTTTCTGAGGGCGATTACACAGACAGTTACCAGCTTGTATTTGCAGATTCTTCCCTTAATTATAATGAAGATTTAGAGTGGACTTGTTCGGATCTTGATATAGCAACTATCAGCTGGACAACTGATTCGACGGATTCTACTAAAGGTTCCTTTACGATTCATCCTAATAAAGTGGGTGATGTGAGGATATCTATTATATCTGATTACAGCGAGGGCGGAACGACCATAGATGTGCATGTAATAGAATAAATATATGACGGGCCTACGGCCCGTTTTTTAGCATTTTATCTTTCAAAATATATCTTGACACATACTAGACACTATGATAAAATACTATTCTGTATCGGTATGGGTTTTTATCTCTTTAACACTATAATTTAATAACGAATGCTTTGAGGGTGTCTATTTAGGCAGTCTTGTTGGTTTTATGCATTATTGATTATTATAGGTATAGCGGGGATACTTATATATGATACGAATATTATATAAGAGGTGAAGCATTCGATGAAGAAAAGCAGAATCAGCCTTATTAAAGCAGGTAAGGATGTTCGAATGAGCTATGCTCGTAAGAAAGAGAACATGGAAATGCCTAATTTGATTGAGGTGCAGAGAGATTCATATCAATGGTTCCTAGACGAAGGTTTGTCAGAAGCATTTAATGATGTAATGCCTATTGAAGACCGAAGCGGGGAATTCAGTCTATCGTACAAGAGTCATCGCTTTTGCTATGATGACATTAAGTACACTATCGATCAGTGTAAAGAATATGGTGTCACCTATGCCGTACCGTTAAAGGTTACGCTTTCTTTGCGTAGTTTAAATCCCGAAGGATTCACAGATGAAACAATTGAAAATGAGATTTTTATGGGTGAGCTCCCACTTATGACCGAGACCGGTACCTTTGTTATCAATGGTGCTGAGCGTGTTATCGTAAGTCAGTTGGTTCGTTCACCTGGTGCTTACTATACCCTTGGCGCAGACAAGTTTGGTAAGAAGCTCTACAATTCTCAGCTTATTCCTAACAGAGGTGCTTGGATTGAGTACGAGACCGATAAGGACGACGTATTCAAAGTTAAGGTAGATCGTAACGGTAAGATTCCTGTTACTGCCTTTATTCGTGCCTTATTAAGAGAAGAGGGCGGAACTAACGAGCAGATTATTGACTTGTTTGGAGACGACAAGAAGATTCTTGCTACTATTGAGAAGGATACTTCTACCGATCATAAGACTGGCTTGGAGGTTCTTTATAATAAGCTTAAGCCGGGCGATCCATTTACAGAGGACAATGCATATAACCTTATTTCAGGCATGTTCTTTGATGACAACAAGTATGACCTTGCTAAGGTTGGACGTTATAAGGTTAATAAGAAGCTTTCACTTAAGAACAGGGTTTTAGGCTCAGTTTTATCTAGAGACGTTATTGACCCATCAACAGGTGAAGTTATATATGAAGAGGGAACTCAGCTTACAGCAGAGATCTGTGATGATATTCAGCATAAGGCTGTCGATAGCATTTTCATTCATGCCAATGTGGCAGCTAACATTTCTGAGGAAATCCCTAACGAAATTAAAGTTCTTTCTAATATGATGGTTACTATTCCTGAGTGGACAGATTTGACTGAGGAGGATGTAATCGCTCTTGGTATTCATGGCGAGGTTTGCTATAAGGTTCTTAAGGATATCTTAGAG
Source organism: Lachnospiraceae bacterium (assembly GCA_024685635.1). GTDB lineage: Bacteria > Bacillota > Clostridia > Lachnospirales > Lachnospiraceae > NC2004. Next base: position 12,298 of record JAIKVP010000230.1, on the reverse strand, counting down.
CAGGCAGATGGCGATGAGAAAGAGCTTAAGAAGCTTATATCTCGTAATTTGACTGAGTTATCTCCTCGTCATCTCACACGCGAGGATATATTTGCTTCTATTAACTACAATATTACACTTCAGTATGGTATTGGTAATTTCGATGATATCGATCACTTGGGCAATCGTCGTATTCGTGCGGTTGGTGAGCTTTTACAGAACCAGTACCGTGTTGGACTTACACGTTTAGAGCGTGGTGTCAGAGAGAAATTACAGACTATGGATGAAGATAACTTAAGCATCCAGTCTTTGATTAATATTAAGCCAGTAACTGGTGTTATTAAGGAGTTCTTTGGTAGCTCTCAGTTATCACAGTTTATGGATCAGAACAACCCTCTTGCAGAGCTTACTCACAAGAGACGTCTTTCAGCTCTTGGTCCTGGTGGTATGCAGAGAGACCGTGCAGGTTTCGAGGTTCGTGATGTACACTACACCCACTATGGTCGTATGTGTCCTATTGAGACCCCTGAGGGACCTAACATCGGTTTGATCAACTCACTTGCTACCTATGCAAGAATCAATGAGTATGGATTTATTGAGGCTCCTTACTTTAAGTGCGATAAGTCAGATCCTAAGAATCCTCGCGTAACAGACGAGGCTATCTATCTGACCGCAGATCAGGAAGATAATTATCATATAGCACAGGCTAATGCTAAGCTTGACGAGAATGGATATTTCGTTAAGAACAATGTAGCAGGCCGTTATAGAGAGGAGACAGCAGAGTTCTCTAAAGAGTTGATTGACCTTATGGACGTATCACCTCGTATGGTATTCTCTGTTGCTACTTCAATGATTCCTTTCTTGCAGAATGATGATGCTAACCGTGCGCTCATGGGATCTAACATGCAGCGTCAGGCCGTGCCTCTTCTTATTACAGAAGCTCCTGTTGTTGGAACAGGTATGGAGGTTAAGGCAGCGGTTGACTCAGGTATCTGTATCGTTGCTAAGCATGATGGTGTTGTTGAGATATCATCTAGCGAAGAGATCATTGTTAGAAGAAATGATGGTAAGAATAAAGATATATATCAGTTAACCAAGTTTGCCAGAAGTAACCAGAGCAACTGTGTTAACCAGAGACCTATTGTATTTAAGGGCGATAAGATTAAGAAGGGTCAGGTTATTGCTGACGGTGCTTCTACTGATCACGGTGAAATCGCTCTTGGTAAGAACCCGCTTATCGGATTTATGACCTGGGAAGGTTATAACTACGAGGATGCCGTTCTTATGAGCGAGCGTATGGTTCAGGATGATGTTTATACATCAGTTCACATTGAGAAATACACATGCGAAGCGCGTGATACCAAGCTTGGACCTGAAGAGATTACTAAGGACTTAGCTGGTCTTGGCGAGGACGCATTAAAGGATCTTGATGAGAACGGAGTTATCAGAGTAGGTGCTGAGGTTCGCGCCGGTGATATTCTTGTCGGCAAGGTTACTCCTAAGGGAGAGACAGAGCTTACTCCAGAAGAGAGACTTTTACGTGCTATCTTCGGTGAGAAAGCAAGAGAGGTAAGAGATACATCACTTCGTGTACCACATGGTGCATACGGTGTTATTATGAGCACTCAGACATTTACAAGAGAGAATAAAGACGAATTAGGCCCAGGAGTTAACAGGGCAGTTAATGTATACATAGCTCAGAAACGTAAGATTAGCGTCGGTGATAAGATGGCTGGTCGTCATGGTAACAAGGGTGTTATCTCTCGTATTCTTCCAGTTGAGGATATGCCTTTCCTTCCTAATGGACGTCCACTTGATATCGTGCTTAATCCTTTGGGTGTGCCTTCGCGTATGAACATTGGACAGGTGCTTGAGATTCACTTATCATTGGCAGCTAAGGTATTAGGTATCAATGTTTCTACACCAATCTTTAACGGTGCAGATGAGAACGATATTATGGAAACCTTAGAGATGGCTAATGATTACGCCAACGAGGAATGGGAAGAATTCGAAAAGCGTTGGGGCGATCAGGTTAACAAGGCTATGATGGAATACTTATATGAGCACAGAGATCATAGAGAAGAGTGGAAGGGTGTTCCAATTAACAGAACCGGTAAGGTATGGCTAAGAGACGGTCGTACTGGTGAGGAGTTTGATAACCCTGTTACTATCGGTTTCATGCATTATTTGAAACTCCACCACTTGGTTGACGATAAGATTCATGCTCGTTCAACCGGTCCTTACTCACTTGTAACTCAGCAGCCACTCGGTGGTAAAGCACAGTTTGGTGGACAGCGTTTCGGTGAGATGGAGGTTTGGGCTCTTGAGGGTTATGGAGCTGCATATACTCTTCAGGAGATACTTACTGTTAAGTCCGATGACGTAATCGGTCGTGTTAAGACCTATGAGTCAATCATTAAAGGTGAGAATATTCAGGAGCCACGTGTTCCAGAGTCATTTAGAGTACTGCTTAAGGAGTTCCAGTCATTGGCACTCGATATCAATGTTCTTGACGAAAATGGCGAAGTAGTTCAGATTCAGGAGAATGTTGAGTATAGTACCCGTAATCCTGAGATGGTATCAATGATTAGCGAGAGCAAGTCACATTCTCAGGACAAAGAAAAAGAATACAGAGACAGCAAGAGCTTTGGAGAAATGCAATTATCTTCTAAGGGAGATGTTTATGATTCAGAAGTTTCAGATGATTTTGAAGAAACTATAGATGATGATTTTGACGAAGCTGATATGGCATTTGCTGATGATTCTGATGAAGAATAGAAAGGAGCGGGCATAGATGTCGGATGTAGTACAAAACAATGACGGACAGTTAAAGTTTGATGCGATACGTATTGGTTTAGCATCTCCAGATAAGATTCGTGATTGGTCTAGAGGAGAGGTTACTAAACCTGAGACAATTAACTACAGAACCTTAAAGCCAGAGAAGGACGGCTTGTTCTGTGAGCGTATCTTTGGACCACAGAAGGATTGGGAGTGCCACTGCGGTAAGTATAAGAAGATTCGTTATCGTGGTGTAGTCTGCGATCGATGCGGTGTTGAAATCACTAAGTCAAGCGTAAGACGTGAGCGTATGGGACACATTGAGCTTGCTGCTCCTGTATCACATATTTGGTATTTTAAGGGTAATCCTAGCAAGATAGCTGTTATGCTTGATATAAGCGCTAAGAACCTTGAGAAGGTTATTTACTTTGGAGAGTATATCGTAATTGATCCAGGTACAACAGACCTTACCAAGTGCGAAGTTATATCACATGAGATGTATAACATGAAAAAGGCAGAGTTTGGTAAAGACTCTTTTGAAGCAGAGATGGGTGCAGAGGCTATTAAGAAGCTTTTAGCTCAGGTAAATGTTGAGGAAGAGTATGAGAAGCTTCGTGAGGAGTACACTACAACTTCTGCTCAGAATCAGGCTAAGATTGCTAAGAGACTTGAGGTTATGGAGGCATTTAAGAATTCTAATAACCGTCCTGAGTGGATGATTCTTGATGTTATCCCTGTAATCCCACCAGATTTAAGACCTATGGTTCAGCTTGACGGTGGTAGATTTGCAACCTCAGATTTGAATGATTTATACAGAAGAATTATCAATCGTAACAACCGTCTTAAGAAGCTTCTTCTTACAGACGCTCCTGATATGATTGTTAGAAATGAGAAGCGTATGCTTCAGGAGGCCGTTGATGCACTTATAGATAATGGCCGTAGAGGAAGAGCTGTAACAGGCCCTGGTAACAGAGCGTTAAAGTCTCTTTCAGAAATGCTTAAAGGTAAGCAGGGACGTTTCCGTCAGAACTTGCTTGGTAAGCGTGTTGACTATTCAGGACGTTCAGTTATCGTAGTAGGTCCTGAGCTTAAGATATATCAGTGCGGTCTTCCTAAGGAGATGGCAATCGAGCTATTTAAGCCTTTCGTTATGAAAGAGCTCGTTGCAAGAAAAGAAGACGTACAGAATATTAAGTATGCTAAGAAGAAGGTAGAGCGTCTAGAGGATGACGTTTGGGATGTATTAGAGGACGTTATCAAAGAGCATCCAGTAATGCTTAACCGTGCTCCTACTCTTCATAGATTAGGCATTCAGGCATTTGAGCCTATCTTGGTAGAAGGTAAAGCTATCAAGCTTCATCCACTCGTATGTACTGCGTATAACGCGGACTTCGATGGAGACCAGATGGCTGTCCATTTGCCACTTTCGGTTGAGGCACAGGCAGAGTGTAGATTCTTAATGCTTTCGCCTAACAACCTGCTTAAGCCATCTGATGGTGGACCTGTTGCGGTTCCATCTCAGGATATGGTACTTGGTGTTTATTATCTTACTATGAACCCACAGAATGATGATGATACACCAGGCGCAATTAAGAAGGCGTGGGCTGCTTATGAGTCAGCAAAAGCTGAGGCAGACAAGGCAGCTAAGAGCAAGGACAAGGAAGTTAAGGCAACAGCTGCTGACTTAAAGGCTGCTGCAGAGGAGAAGTTAGCATACGCTGAGAGACTTGATAGAACTTCTGAAGAATTACTTAAGAATGCCAACATTTACAAGTCAGAAAATGAAGCGTTACTCGCTTATGACAACAAAGCTGTTGGACTACACGACATAATCCGCGTTAGAAGAACCGGAGTTGATAAGGATGGTAACAAGATTTCTAAGGTTGTTACTGCTACCGTTGGTCGTATCATTTTCAACGAGGTTATTCCACAGGATTTAGGCTATGTTGACAGAGACGATGCAGAAAATGCATTAGAGTACGAGATTAACTTTAGAGTTGGTAAGAAGCAGCTTAAGCAGCTTCTTGACAAGTGTATTAACCTACACGGAGCAACAGATACCGCTGAGGTACTTGATTCTATTAAGAGTCTTGGATATTCATATTCAACAAGAGCTGCGATGACAGTTTCCGTATCTGATATGACTATCCCAGAGTCTAAGCCTGCTATTCTTGAGGCTGCTCAGAAGAAGGTTGACTTTATTAACAAGAGCTACCGTCGTGGTATGGTTACAGAGGATGAGCGTTATAAAGGCGTTATCGATGTATGGTTCAAGGCAGATGATGAGCTTGCTAAGGACTTGATTAACGGTCTTGATAACCTTAACAATATTTATATGATGGCTGATTCCGGAGCCCGTGGTTCTAATCAGCAGATTAAGCAGCTTGCAGGTATGCGTGGTCTTATGGCCGATACACAGCAGCGTACTATCGAGTTGCCTATCAAGTCTAACTTCCGTGAGGGACTTGATGTATTGGAATACTTCATTTCAGCGCATGGTGCTCGTAAGGGACTTTCAGATACAGCGCTTCGTACAGCGGATTCTGGATATCTTACCCGTCGTTTGGTCGACGTTGCTCAGGATATCGTTATTCGTGAGGTAGACTGTGCGGAGGGCCAGGAAGAGTTACCAGGAATGTATGTAATTCCATTTAAGCAGGGTAAAAATGATTCCGAGGTTATCGAGAGCTTCTACGACAGAATCCTTGGAAGATATGCTGCAGAGTCAATCTTTGATGCTGATGGCAATATGATAGTTAAACGTAATCATATGATTACACCAGTAAGAGCACAAAAGATTATAGATGCTGGTTATGGAGAGAAAGATCCAGAGACTGGCGAGTATAAAGGAATCCGCATTCGTACAGCATTGTCATGCTGCTCTAAGAAGGGCGTATGTTCTAAGTGTTACGGAGCTAACCTTGCTACCACTCAGATGGTACAGGTTGGTGAGGCTGTTGGTATTATCGCAGCTCAGTCAATTGGTGAGCCTGGTACACAGCTTACAATGCGTAACTTCCATGCCGGTGGAGTTGCCGGTGGTGATGATATCACACAGGGTCTTCCTCGTGTTGAGCAGTTATTTGAGGCACGTATACCTAAGAATAATGCTATTTTGGCTGAGTTTGGCGGTACATGTCACGTTCCTGATAATGCTAACAACAAGGACAGCAATGTTAAGCGTGAGATAGTAATCACCAATGATGAGACTGGAGAATCTAAGTCTTATGCTATTCCTGCTAAGCAGGTAATCAAGGTTAGAGATGGCCAGGTAGTAGAGGCTGGTTCAGAGCTCACTAATGGTCAGTGTAATCCTCAGGATATCTTAAGAATCCGTGGCGTAAGAGCTGTTCAGGATTATATGATCCGTGAGGTACAGAGTGTATATCGTCTTCAGGGTGTTGATATCAACGATAAGCACGTTGAGATCATCGTAAGACAGATGCTTAAAAAAGTTAAGATTACTGACGTTGGTGATAGTAACTACTTGCCAGAGAGTCAGGTATCAATTCTTGACTTTGATGAGACCAATCGCAAGCTTATTGCAGAGGGCAAGAAGCCAGCTGAGGGTACAAGAATCCTTCTTGGTATCACAAGAGCAGCGCTTGCTACAGATTCGTTCTTGTCAGCAGCATCATTCCAGATGACCACTCAGGTACTTACAGATGCAGCTGTATATGGTAAGACAGATCCATTAGTAGGACTTAAGGAGAACGTTCTTATTGGTAAGCTCATCCCTGCAGGTACAGGTATGAAGAGATATCGTTCAGTTAAGCTTGATTCAGAAGAATTAGCTGAGGAAGAAGTAGTTTTAGACGTTGAAGCTACAGAAGTTGAGGCAGAAGGCGCAACTGAATAAATATAGCATTTTCTAATCGCTCGGGATTTTTATTCCGGGCGATTTTTTATGGTAAAATGATATAATAAAAAATGCTGTAAAAATGCAATTTTATTAGATTTTCTTCTTGACAATGTGACAAAAAAATAATAATATATTATGGCGTGCCTATAGCACGCTTGTTTTAGTGCGTTTGCACTCATTTCATAAATAGGAGGTGAAAACATGCCAACATTTAACCAGTTAGTTAGAAAGGGAAGACAGACATCTGTTAAGAAGTCTACAGCACCTGCTCTTCAGAAGGGTTATAACTCACTTCAGAAGAAACCTAAAGATTATCCATCACCACAGAAGCGTGGCGTATGTACAGCTGTTAAGACTGCAACCCCTAAGAAGCCTAACTCTGCGCTTCGTAAGATCGCCAGAGTACGTCTTTCTAACGGTATTGAAGTAACAAGCTACATTCCTGGTGAGGGACACAACCTTCAGGAGCATAGCGTTGTTTTAATCCGTGGAGGAAGGGTTAAGGATTTGCCTGGTACAAGATATCATATTGTACGTGGTACATTAGATACCGCAGGCGTTGCTAACAGAAAGCAGGCTCGTTCTAAGTATGGCGCTAAGCGTCCTAAGAAATAATAAAAGCGAACCTACTAAATTTAGTGCTGGATAAAGCGGTATGTTTTTCATATATATAATTTCGTTATAATCATGAATTCTACGTTTTTTTCTGCACGAACGGTCAATCGGACCGAGTACCGATGAATTAATTACTATTAAGGAGGGAAGAACCGTGCCACGTAAAGGACATATTCCAAAGAGAGAAGTATTAGCGGATCCAATTTACAAGAACACGATCGTTACTAAGCTTATCAACAACATTATGCTTGATGGTAAGAAGGGTGTAGCACAGAAGATCGTTTACGGCGCATTCGACCGCGTTGCTGCTGAGACAGGTAAGGATGCTATGGATGTATTTACAGATGCATTAAATAACATCATGCCAGAGGTTGAGGTAAAGGCAAGACGTGTCGGTGGAGCTACATATCAGGTTCCTATTGAGGTCCGTGCTGACAGACGTCAGGCGTTAGGCTTAAGATGGTTGACATTTTTCTCACGTAAGAGAAGTGAAAAGACCATGGAAGAGCGTCTTGCTAAGGAAATCTTAGACGCAGCTAACAATACTGGCGCTGCTGTTAAGCGTAAGGAAGAGATGCACAGAATGGCAGAGGCCAACAAGGCATTTGCTCATTACAGATTCTAGTATTAGGAGGATAAAGATTTGGCTGGAAGAGAATATCCATTGGATCGTACCAGAAATATTGGTATTATGGCTCATATCGATGCAGGTAAGACAACATTGACAGAGCGTATCCTTTATTATACTGGTGTTAACTACAAAATCGGTGAGACTCATGACGGAGCTTCAACCATGGACTGGATGGAGCAGGAGCAGGAGCGTGGTATCACTATCACATCTGCTGCTACAACATGTCACTGGACATTAGAGGATCATCACAAACCAAAAGCTGGTGCATTAGAGCATCGTGTAAACATTATCGACACTCCAGGCCACGTTGACTTCACTGTTGAGGTTGAGCGTTCACTTCGTGTATTAGACGGAGCTGTTGGTGTATTTGATGCTAAAGCTGGTGTTGAGCCACAGTCTGAGAACGTATGGCGTCAGGCTGATACATACAATGTACCACGTATGGCGTTCATCAATAAGATGGACAAGATGGGTGCTGACTTCTTTATGTCAGTACAGACTATCATTGATAGATTAGGTAAAAATGCTATCCCTGTTCAGATTCCTATCGGAAAGGAAGATGACTTTATCGGACTTGTTGACTTGTTCGAGATGGAAGCATACTACTATAAGAACGATGAGGGAACAGATATCGAGATTACAGAGATTCCTGATGATCTTAAGGATCTTGCTCAGGAATGGCATGACAATCTTTTAGAGAAGGTTTGCGAGTTAGATGAGGACCTTGAGATGAAGTATCTTGAGTATCTTGATGGAGGAGAAGCTCCTACTATCGACGAGCTTAAGGCTGCACTTCGTAAGGGAACTATCGCTTGTGAGGCTGTTCCTGTATATTGCGGTTCTGCATACAAGAACAAGGGTGTTCAGAAGCTTCTTGACGGTGTTATCGAGTTCATGCCAGCTCCTACAGATATTCCTGATATCACAGGTGTTGATGAGGACGGCAATGAAGTAACACGTAAGTCATCAGATGATGAGCCATTTTCAGCACTTGCATTTAAGATTATGGCTGATCCATTCGTTGGAAAGCTTGCATTCTTCAGAGTTTATTCAGGTACATGTAACTCAGGTTCATATGTACTTAACGCAACTAAGGGTAAGAAAGAGCGTGTTGGTCGTATCGTTCAGATGCATGCTAACAAGCGTACAGAGATAGACAAGGTTTATTCAGGAGATATCGCAGCAGCAGTTGGTTTCAAGACCACTACTACAGGTGATACAATCTGTGACGAGCAGCATCCTGTTATCCTTGAGTCTATGGAATTCCCAGAGCCAGTTATCGAGCTTGCTATCGAGCCTAAGACCAAGAATGATCAGGGTAAGATGGGTGAGGCTCTTGCTAAGCTCGCTGAGGAGGATCCTACATTTAAGGCACATACCGATCAGGAGACAGGTCAGACTATCATCGCCGGAATGGGTGAGCTTCACCTTGAGGTTATCGTAGACAGACTTCTTCGTGAGTTTAAGGTAGAGGCTAATGTTGGTGCTCCACAGGTTGCATACAAAGAGACATTTACAAAGCCTGTTGAGGTTGATTCTAAGTACGCTAAGCAGTCAGGTGGACGTGGACAGTACGGACACTGTAAGGTTAAGTTTGAGCCTATGGATCCTAACGGTGATGAGACATTTAAGTTTGAGTCTACCGTTGTCGGTGGTGCTATTCCTAAGGAGTACATCCCATCAGTAGGAGAGGGTATCGAAGAGGCTGCACAGGCTGGTATTTTAGCTGGATTCCCAGTACTTGGTGTATATGCTAACTGTTATGATGGATCATACCATGAGGTCGATTCTTCAGAGATGGCTTTCCACATCGCTGGTTCTATGGCATTTAAGGATGCTATGAAGAAGGCAGATCCTGTACTTTTAGAGCCTATCATGAAGGTTGAGGTTACAATGCCTGAGGAGTACATGGGTGATGTAATCGGAAGTCTTAACGCTAAGCGTGGACAGATCGAAGGTATGGATGACATCGGCGGTGGTAAGATTGTTCGTGCATTCGTACCATTAGCAGAGATGTTCGGTTATTCAACTGAGCTTCGTTCAAGCACTCAGGGACGTGGTAACTACTCAATGTTCTTCGAGAAGTATGAGCCAGTACCAAAGAACATCCAGGAGAAGATCATTAACGATCATGCAAAATAATAGATAGATACTGCATTTGCAGTGCCATTTAATTGATACTGCAAATGCTAATATTCTACTTGAAATAACTTAAAAAATATACTATAATTCTAACTAATCGTGGGTTAACCACATCCTTGCGGGGTGTCGGCGTGGCCAGCGCATTCGTTAGGAGTATTTATTAACTGCCACAAAGGCACAAAAGGAGGAAATATTAAAAATGGCAAAAGAAAAATTTGACAGAACCAAACCACATTGTAACATTGGTACTATCGGACACGTAGATCATGGTAAGACAACTCTTACTGCTGCAATCACTAAGGTACTTGCTAACAGACTTGGCGACCTTCCTAGTAACAAGATTGTAGATTTCGAGAACATTGATAAGGCTCCAGAGGAGAGAGAGCGTGGAATCACTATTTCTACAGCTCACGTTGAGTATGAGACAGAGGCACGTCACTATGCACACGTTGACTGTCCAGGCCATGCTGACTACGTTAAGAACATGATCACTGGTGCAGCTCAGATGGATGGTGCTATCCTTGTTGTTGCTGCTACAGACGGTGTTATGGCTCAGACTAAGGAGCATATCCTTCTTTCTCGTCAGGTAGGTGTACCTTACATCATCGTATTCCTTAACAAGTGTGATATGGTTGATGACGACGAGCTTATCGAGCTTGTAGAGATGGAAGTTACAGAGCAGCTTGAGGAGTATGAGTTCTCTGATTGCCCAATCATCAAGGGTTCTGCTCTTAAGGCATTAGAGGATCCTGCTGGAGAGTGGGGAGACAAGATCATGGAGCTTATGAAGACTGTTGATGAGTATATTCCAGATCCACAGCGTGCTACAGACCAGCCATTCCTTATGCCTGTAGAGGACGTATTTACAATTACAGGTCGTGGTACTGTTGCAACTGGTAGAGTAGAGCGTGGTACTCTTCATCTTAACGACGAGCTTGAGATCGTTGGTGTTAAGGAAGAGGTTCAGAAGACTGTTGTTACTGGTATCGAGATGTTCAGAAAGCTTCTTGATGAGGCTCAGGCTGGTGATAACATTGGTGCTCTTCTTCGTGGTATCAACCGTGACCAGATCGTTCGTGGACAGGTTCTTGCTGTTCCTGGATCAGTTAAGTGCCACAAGAAGTTTACTGCTCAGGTTTACGTATTAACTAAGGACGAGGGTGGACGTCATACTCCATTCTTCAACAACTATCGTCCACAGTTCTATTTCCGTACAACTGATGTTACTGGTGTATGTAACCTTCCAGATGGTACAGAGATGTGTATGCCTGGTGATAACGTTGAGATGACAATCGAGCTCATCCATCCAGTAGCTATGGAGCAGGGTCTTACATTCGCTATCCGTGAGGGTGGTAGAACAGTTGGTTCTGGTCGTGTTGCTACAATTATCGAGTAATTTCGATTGATAGTAATTTATACTAGTGTTTTCAAGGCTTCCGAGAGAAATCTCGGGAGCCTTTTTTATTGCCATAAATTGATTTTTTTATGGAGAATCTTTGTGATTGGCAACATTTTGATTAGAAAAATGCGGATATCCGCAAAAAAATCATGAATCCTATTGTCAAATAACATCTCTTTGAGTTATAAAATTGATATTGCTTCAAGTATGGCATATAATATAAATGAGTATTTACGCAGTTAATATATATGGAATGATGAGATTTGAACTCATCACTTGATTTGTACATATTATAATAAAGGACAAGTTAAATTAGATATAAGGGAATTATAGAATAATTGGTGGATACCAATATATTGCTGAAAAAAATATAGTTATGAAGGACGTGAAGATTATGAACTTTTTATTTGTTGCTCTAGGCGGAGCTATAGGTGCAATGGGAAGATATGCGATAAGCTTGATTCCGGTTAAGACAACATTTCCGATATTGACGCTAATTACTAATATTATAGGAGCGATTCTTATCGGCATAATAGTAGGGGTTGTGGCTGATATGGACAATGTTTCACCTAACCTGGTGCTGTTCTTAAAGACGGGAGTCTGTGGCGGATTTACTACATTTTCTACCTTTTCTTTAGAGGCTTTTGATCTGTTTGATAATAAGGCTTATTTTGCGGGTGGCTTGTATGTTGCTTTAAGCGTCATTTGCTGTGTGCTAGGTATTTGGTGCGGTAAGAAGATTGCGATGATATTTAGATAAGAAGGAACGCTTATAGCTAGAAGCCTTGAAAATGCTAGCGAATAATGGTAACATTACAAGTGTGTTTTATATAGATGTATACGTGGATTAAAAAATGAGGTGCTTGAAATAGAAAAAGATGATAGTGAGCCA
>JAIKVP010000204.1 GCA_024685635.1 Lachnospiraceae bacterium | reverse complement strand
GATTCGCGCAAAAAAAAGAATAATATTATAGAGGATGAAAATGAAGATGACAATGTCAGCGTAAGCTCTGAAAAAAGCAACTATTCCGTTGATGACAACATTATAGAAAATGATAATTTAGACAATGAGCAAACATTTGATAATGCATTGAAAAATGATAAAGAATGTAAAAGAAAACTATATGCATACTGGGATAAAATCAGCAAGGATTCTATGAAAGTTAAAACAGATGTCAGAAGAGATACTCTTGCGAAGATAGTTGCTATTACAACTCTTAGATCTAAAAGGATTAAGAATGGTGAAGAGCATCCTAAAATTACGGATAGCGAGATAGAAATAGAAGCTAAGAAATTATCTGAAACTGAGGAATTTAAGAGAATTATGTATAATCAGAATGATATAAAACTTGCTTCTGGTCGCAGCTGTAAAACAATTTTGAAACAATTAAAAGAGGAGCATAATAATATTGATAATATTAAGGATAATTATAAAGAATCTTTCTTGACAGAATATGCTATAGGTAGATTGAATACTTATTATAATATGCTTTGTACAACGGATACAGGGTCTTATTTTGGGATTAAAAGAAGTAAAAATAGTGATAGGTATGAAGATGCACTTACAGCTGTATCTGATTTGCTTACTACAGAGGATCCTGATTCTGAATTAATATATGAATCTGTAAAAACTATTAAAGAATACTTAAAGGATAAAATGGAAAAACGAAGTTCAGATTTCGGACAACAGAGGTTTAACTTGTTTATGTGCTGTTTAAAAGAAGTTATGCCTCGTGATGAGTTTGAATATTATTGTTATGAGATTAATAAGGCAAGAGGAGTTGTTGATAAATACAACAAAGATGATTACGTGGATTCATGTAGGATTTTTGATAATTCTTATTCGATTAAGACATGGTTAGCGCAACACATAAAAAGAGGTATAGCCAATATTGATGATGCAACAGATTTTGATTTTGCTGCTGCTTATGCTGTATTAGATTATGGTGATGTAGAGGGGAATTTTCATCCCTCTTTAGATTATATAATCACCGATACAGATGTGATTAAATCTATTTCGGTTAATGCTAATAAAATCTTTAGAAAAGAAGATTTCCAGGAATTCCTTAGAACAGTTCCTGATGAAAAAAAGCGCGAATGTTTAGCTAAGCCTGGAAAATTATTAGATTATAAAACTGTATTAGAAGAGTATAAAAAAACACAAGAAAATGTAAATGATAATTTAACTGATAATAAAAATAATAATATTATCAGTACTGAGCAAAAAAAGGACATCCCAAACGCAAATGCTAACAATAACAACAAAACAAAACAAGGAAAAGTAACAAAGAGTCCTATGCATAAATAAAATAAGACAGCAGAAAGGACAGAATATGAGGCTATTTCGCATAATATTGTTTTCTATTTTAATGTTGCTAATTTTATAGCAGCCACTCTTGTTTGATATGATTCCCCTTAAGTAGACAAGGTAAATAACCAAAATCTACTTAAGGGGAATCATATCAGAGCTCATAGCTGCTTTTCTGTTAGGGTAGTTTTTTTTACAGCCCCATTTTTTATTTAAAATTAATGAACACCGATAAGCAACAGTACTGAACATGCCAAAAATTTGTGCAAAATGTATAATTTCACACAATAAAATTGACATGTTTGTATAAAGGTGCTAAAATATCAACCATATCATTGATTATGTAACATGAGGTTTAGATTATTATTGAGTTTAACTACTCAATAAGGAAATGGAGGAGGATTATGAGGAAGATTTTAGCAACTTTTACAGCATTTGCACTGTGTCTTTCATTGCTAAGCGGATTCGCAGTGAAACCAAATGCCGCAACTACGGTGATTTCCGAATTGCCTAAAACTACAGGTCTCTATATGACTGAGTATGTTGAGTTCGAGTACAGCGAAGCAGTTAACAGAGATGTTCTTCACGAGGGTATTGATACTTTTGGCAATGTTGTTTTGCTTAACGGTGGTAACGAAGCTATAAGATGGAGAGACCAGGATGATCCGTGGTATTTCAACGAAGAAGAATTGAGTAATGGTAATGGACCGGGAGTTGCACCTGCGGATAACTTTTGGTTTGATTACATCGACGGAACCAAGGTTACTCATTTAAGTGTTAAGGATCTTACATTTACACACTTAGACGGAAGTGCATATCCTGAGGCAACATTTGTTGCACATAGTGATGACTCTCGCGTCACTGTATTTAATACAACTAAGCTTGATCCTATTCTTGTTACTTATAACGCCGGTAAAACCAATAACAAGATGGTTATTAGACCTGAGCTTGGTTCTCATCTATACTCGGCTGCAGAGAAGTCTATTGATTCGTATGTTTCCGCCAGCCATGTAAATGTTTTAAAAGGCAAGACTAAAGATCTTTGGATGCATATGTGCGACAGTTGGGAAGAGGCTCGTTTTGAAGCAGATCCGGCTAATTTGGTTGAGGTTAATTATTGGGATAATGATGCTCAGAAGGAGGTCGTATTAAAGGGTGATCAGGCTGCTGATTTTGTAAATGTTGAAGCAGTATCGGTAGATGATCCTAAGAATCTCGTTTATAAAGTTACACTTAAGGGTAATGAAGCTATTGACAGATTCAATCTGAATTTGTCTTATAAGAAGTATGACGTTAATTCACCTGAAGGTAAATGGGACGAAGGCGAGTGGATAGAGGTCAATGTTGTAGAAGGTAATACTCTCTTTGCTTGCGGCGAGTGGAATCTTTTCGTTAATGGAAAGCAGTATGGCATTAAAGATCCTAACGATTACAATGAAAATGTTTGGATTGATACTTACGGTAATGCTCCGTTCTACACTGCGTTGCGCTACGTAGATGCTGAAGGTAATACTATTGATATAACCAATCCTGCTGATATAACATTCTACCAGAGAACCTGGGATGACAGTGTTCAGGATATGGTGCCGGGAGACAAGGCTCCTGAGGCTCCGGTAATTGTAACCCGTGTGGGCGATACCAATCTTTTAGAGTTTACTCCTAACGGTAAAGGCAGCGGAGATTACGTAATCGGATATAAGGATAATGCACCGAGTGGCCTAATAGCATTCTGTATAGGTGATGATGAAGGAATGCGAGATGGATTCTTCACTTCATCTAAGGCATCTTCTAAGACATACGCTAGGGATGCTGTTAATACAGGATTATCCGATACTACGCTTTATTATGGCATTTCTTCAAAGGATGATTTTGTTAAGAGTGGCAAGACTATAGATATAACATTGATTGATGAAAATGGTAACGATCTTTCGGCTAAAGTTAAGAGTATTGACGGCGAGTCTATGACATTTGCTAACGGAACTGCTACATATTCGAATATGATTGTTATTCCTAAGGGAACTCTTAAGTCGAGCGCGGTTCTTAAGCTTCACTATTTAGCTACCGTGGGTGAAGGTGAGACAGAAGAGAGATACGCTAACTTCTTTGTATTCTACAATCCTGTAGGAGCTACATTTACAGCAAGCAATGTTACTTATGTTGTAAGTGACTTTAACTCTGTATCTGTTAAGAGCGTTAAGAAGTCACTTAAGAAGGTTACGATTCCGGCTAAAGTTAACGGCTTTAGCGTAAATGCAATTGAAGCTAAGGCAATGAAAGGTTGCAAGAGCTTAAAGACCATAACGGTTAAGTCTACAACCATTAAGACTGTTGGATCTAACGCATTTAAGGGCGTTAAGAAGACCACTACCATCAAGGTTCCTAAGGCTAAACTTAAAGCGTATAAGACCTTGTTCAAGAAGGGCGGATTTAAGGGGAAAGTTAAATAATTACTTAATTATAGATAACATTGAGGCTGTAAAAAAAGTCTCTAAATAACACACCTGTATTGGCCATTGCCAATACAGGTGTATTTCTTTATGTAGAACTTCCGTAATTGTTGATTTTAGAGGCACTTTAATAAGCCCTATGTTAATAAGAGCTTTTTTAATCTATTCAGTTATCTGATATCATGCAATCATCTTCAATCTATTTCGTTTATTGTGATATTTAAGTTAAGGTAGGGACGGTTCTAGTGGTCACTCATCATTTTTTCTCACATGATTATTTTATTAGATTCAGGCAAAAAGTGGGGACGGTTCCAGTGGTTCTCCATCCCATTTTTATCACATTTAAAATTAATCTCATCCTCATGAAGTATAGCAACTTCTAGAGGATGAGTTTTTTATTCTAATTATGATGTAAATGTGAGAAAATACCAGAAGTACCGTCCCCATAATACACTCTACTTTAATTACTTTACAACAACCTTAATCGTTACTGTATTGGATTTCTTGTAATCCCCAGTCGCAGCCGCCGTAACCGTAACTTTATAGGTACCCTTCTTGGTTCCCTTCTTAACAGTCACTTTACCGTTCTTAACCGCAACCTTCTTGTTAGCACTCTTATATGTTACCTTACCCTTGTTACCGGTAACCTTAATGCTAAATGTAGCAGCCTTCTTCTTAAGAGCCTTTACCTTAAATGTCTTCTTAGCCGGTGTTGCCTTAATGGTCTGAGCTTTCTTCGTCGTACTTGCATTTGCCGAATCACCCTTCTTCTGAGCAGCAGCTAACGAAGCCAATTTAGCATTTGCAGCCTTAGGTACATCGGTATTCTCAGCTATAAAGTAAGTTGAGAAACTGTCGGTAGCGGCACTGGTAAATCCATCTGCCACGTTATCGGCAATCTTCTCGATTGTACCGTCTTCTCGAACGTGATACAATGCTCCCTTACCGTTCCAACCGTCAATACCTCTTATGTAAATGTTAACTGAAGATCTAGGCTCAACGATCTTGGTATTATCCTGAACAAGCGAGATATCCATAATGGTAGCCTTATCTATGTTCAGGCTCTCCTTAATAGCATCCCACCAAGCATTAGGGTCTTTCCATGAACCGTCATTTGCCTTCTTAGGTCTAATCATAGGACATACACCATTACCTACGGAATTGGATACATCAACTCTTATAGCATTTGGTGTATTGCCACTATCTCCCGCAGTAACAACTGCTGTAGAAGTTCCGGTAACATCTTCGTTGCCCTGCTTACCGCCTCTTATTACAGTATAACCGACAAAGTTATCAACGTCGTCTTTGGTTGCTGTCTCTGAAGCACCATAAACATAATGATCTATATTCTCTTCTTCAGAAAGAGGCTTAATGCTGTCTATAAATTTACCGCCTGATATAATGTTATTGCCGTCTCCGACATATGTTCCGTAATACTCAAAATCAGCTTCATCAGGTCTATATACCGTATCCTTATACTTTATCACACCCATTCCGTCAACATAATTGCCGGCAGCAACGCTAAACGATCCTTCATAGAGATCCGAAAGACTTACAAAGCTTACATTACCATTCACCGTAAGCGATGCATTCTGATAAGAACTTCTGTCTAACGGTGCAGAAAGCAGATCCGTAGAGAAGAATTCATCCTGATATAATCTCTTGCTTTTTGCAGTCTCTTTGTCATTTGGATAAAGTTCCTCTAACGGAACAAAACGGTATGATTCTTCTGTATACTTATGAAACAATGTATTATCCGTAACATCCCATTCATTATAAGTTTTACTTTCAACATAAACACGTTGATCGTCCTTCTCCTCGGTTCTTAAACCTCTGTCGAGTGAAATATCAAGCGTTACATTACCGTTTATAGTAACGGTTCCGTATGATCCCCACACAGCATAGTAATCGCCGTTAAATGTTCTCTTAACATTTGCATAATACTCGCCCGGTGAAAGAATCTCACTACCGTCACCTTGAATATCAGTCCATTTACAACTGTCAACAAAACCTCTCGAATTGCGAATATTGTTGAAGTCTGCAGGAGTAGCACCTAACGTCTGATCCTCCGGGAACTCGTCATATACAAGATACGACACCGGATACTTACCGTCCTCAGTCAAAACAGTACCCCACTGATTAAGGTGGTAATATTGGACAAATATATGCGATCCCATAGGTTTGCCTTCATCGTCATATATTCCTCTGTAAGTCCATCTCCATGGCTCAGTACTTCTCCAGTCACCTCTGTTCTGGTCAAGTACCTGTTTATATGAAACGTTTGGATACAATAATGTACTGCTGTAATAATATACCTTACCGATATATGTATTACCGTCTTTAGGTGCTTGATAAAGTGCCTCTCCGACCTCATCAGAGAGGTTGTTAATATTAGATTTTACCCAGAGATCATCCCTCTCTTTTAAGACAACCTTTGCAAGAATACAATCATCAGACTTCTGTACTCCGTCCTCTTCCCAAGTGTTGGTAAATCCTATAGCAAATTGTTCTACTTTAGATCCTGGAGTAATCGTAACAGGAAAAACAAAATGTCTTTTACCTCCCTCGTCCGTCGTACTATCAACAGCTGCAACCTTATCTCCAACTGTATATGTGGACGAGATTGCCTCGTCGGTCGGACGCCACTCTTCCTCATTAAACGCCTTAACCCACGGTTTAATTCCATCATACTCATTACCATCTTCTGAATAGAAATGATAATAATAAGTTAATATACTACCACCAGTTTCACCGCAGATCTCTCCACGATAAGTATTCCATTCCGGATTCTCATCGGCAAATTGACGCTCGGCATCTTCCCAGGCAACACTACTGTCACTCGTTGAAAGAAACGCATCCCAATTGCGATCGATTATTCTTCCCGACGCATCAAATGCTTTCGCCTTCTTTACCGGCGCAAATACAACTCCTGCCATCAAACTCATAGCCATAACCAATGTCATAGCATAAGCTAACAGCACCCTTCTCTTAGTTATAATCATAAAAATCCTCCTTTCGGCCCCAAAGGCCCAAACACTGTAATGTTAATATTATATCACATACCACAGAAAGCACAACTAATTTTATGGGGGGACGGTTCCGGTGTTCGCTTATCACACTTACAGAAAAGTAGGGACGGTTCTCCCTTCACCAAACAATTCTTTACGCCATGTTGATAAAGCAGACGGTGTAACATTATATAATTCTGCTATCTGAGTAATCTTAAGATTACCTTTACATGATTCCATAACTGCTTGGATTTTCTCTTCTTGATATTACTATTAGTGCATTAAATCGGAATTTAATCTTACAAGAGCAGAAGAAATGCGTACGACTTTTCTATAGTCGTGTGCACTTTTAATCTTGCTATCTTTCATATATAGATATTTACTGTGATTGTAATGTTACCGAAATGTTCTTGTAATCTCTAGCAATGCTTGAAAGTGGTAGGATAGAAATGGCATCATAATCGAATGAATGCAGAGAACTTTGAATAAAATCGAAAAAGGATTGAAATCTACAAGGATACATGGTAAAATATAATCGATATTTTTCAAAGAACTTTGCAAAAAGGAGACTGTGATATGGAGTATTCTAGAGAAATTTATTTAAATCGCCTGATTGATCGTAAGCAGAATGGTTTAATAAAAGTAATAACAGGATGCAGACGAGCTGGAAAGTCATATCTATTGAATGAACTATATTATAAATATCTTTTGAATACGGGTATTTCTAGTACAAATATCATTCGTTTTGCCTTTGATTCTGATGAAGATATAGATTTGCTTGATTCATATTTTATAGATGAGCCAACGAGAATTAAAATGGGGCCAAATGAATGATATTTGTACTAGAAACACCCGTATTCAAAAGATATTTATAATATAGCTCATTCAATAGATATGACTTTCCAGCTCGTCTGCATCCTGTTATTACTTTTATTAAACCATTCTGCTTACGATCAATCAGGCGATTTAAATAAATTTCTCTAGAATACTCCATATCACAGTCTCCTTT
>JAIKVP010000203.1 GCA_024685635.1 Lachnospiraceae bacterium | reverse complement strand
AGAAAGGCAGTTAAGAGCTTTATAAATGCTGACAAAAAGGCAGAGATTGTCTTTACAAGAAATGCTACAGAGAGCATTAACTTAATTGCTTATTCTTATGGCTTAACATTTGTCAAAGAAGGCGATGAGATAATTGTAAGCATCCTAGAGCACCACAGCAATATGCTTCCATGGCAGATGGTTGCTAAGGCTAAGGGTGCAACCCTTAAATATCTATACTGTGATAGCGAAGGCGTTATTAAGCCAGAGGATTTAGAGGCGATTATTACAGATAAGACTGCATTAGTGGCAATCACGCAGGTTTCTAATGTCATAGGAAGGACCAATGACATCAAAGCATTTGCTGATATTGCCCATAAACACGCTGCAGTATTAGTTGCTGATGGTGCACAGAGCGTGCCACATATGAGGGTTGATGTTCAGGATTTAGATGTCGACTTTTTAGCATTTTCTGGACACAAAATGCTTGCGCCTATGGGAATTGGCGTTTTATATGGCAAGAAGGAATTGCTTAAGAAGATGCCTCCGTTTTTATACGGTGGCGAGATGATAGAGAGCGTTACTGTTGACGGCGCAACATTTGCAAGAATTCCTACTAAGTTTGAGGCAGGAACGGTAAATGTTGGCGGCGCTGTTGGCCTTAAAGCTGCGATTGAATATATCAATGAAATCGGCATGGATGTCATTGAAGAGCGAGAAGTTGAGCTTACTAAATATGCAATTGATAAGCTAAGAGATATACCATATCTTACGCTCTTAGGAAGCGATGATGCAGCCAAACATCACGGCATTATAACATTTGACTTAAAGGACTGCCATCCACATGATGTTGCAGATATTTTAGGCGGCTTAGATGTAAATGTCAGATCGGGTCATCACTGCGCGCAGCCTTTGTTAAAGCATATTGGACATCCGGTAACAACAAGGGCGAGCTTAGCATTTTACAATGTCAAAGAGGACATCGACAGACTAGCTGATGCCCTTAAAGGAGTAAGGAGGACACTTGGATATGGCGAATAAGACGATATATACAGAGATTATTACAGACCATAATGTTGACCCTTATCATAAGCATGAGCTTGATGGGGCTAACCTAGTATTAGAGGGCGTCAATCCATCTTGTGGAGATGATATAACTTTAAGCTTAAAGGTTGAAAATGATATAATTGTCGACGGTGCATATCAGGGTGTTGGATGCGCGATTTCACAAGCCTCGGCGGACATCATGCTTGATCTTGTGATTGGCAAGAATAAGGAAGAAGCGATAAGGCTTTCTGAATTGTTCCTTAATATGATCAGGGATGAGATTAGCGATGATGAGTTAGAGGAGCTTGAGGAAGCGGGCTTGTTAAAGGACATAGCTCATAACCCGAGCAGAACCAAATGTGCGGTATTAGGATGGCGTACATTAAGGGAAATGTTTGGGGTAGAATTTGACTATGAAGAGTGATTTAATTACCAGCATTTTAATGGATTAGTGAGTTTTATAATCTGTTAAAATGCTGGTTATTTATATTAAAATTAATAGATAAACTTTTATAAAAAAATAGTTAAATTTATAAAAAAACAAACTAAAACTTATATTAAAAATTAAACTTATATTTTTTGATTTACATTTCTAATAATAAGTGTTACAATTTACAAAAGTAATTGATATATTTTCTAACAATATCTTTGTATTTTATTTTTCTTAATTTTTCCAAAATTATAATTAATTATTTTATGAGAGGTACACTATGGATTATCAATCAATGAAAATAGCGGACCTTAAAGCCTTGTGTAAGGACAAGGGAATTAAGGGTGCAACTGCTTTAAAGAAGGCTGAATTAGTTGAGCTTTTAACTAATTTTGACAAGGCCAATTCCAAGAAAAAAGAAGAGCCTAAGAAGGAAAAAAATGAGCCTAAGAAAGAGAAAGCTGTTAAGAAAGCTACTCCTGCTAAGACTGGCAATAATGCTACTAATAAGGCACAAGTTAAGCCGTTAAATGAGGCTAAAACTGCTAAGCAAAAAGCCGTTAAGTCAGGCAACAACAGTCCTAAATCTGATAACAGCAACGAACAAAAGTCTAACAATAAGAACAATATTCGCAATAATCAAAATGCATTTTCTCAAAATAAAAACAGAAGAGATCAGAGATTTTCAAATGAAGACCAGCCTAAGAATAAAGAGAATAAGCCTAGAACTCTAGAGCAAAGTAAGCCAAGGCCTAACTTAAGCCAGGCAGAGAATAAGCCTAAAACTGATGAAGAGGAAGCTAAGCTTAAGAAGGAAGAGACCTTAAAAGCGCTTGACAGTGGCGAGATTGCAGAGGGTATCTTAGAGATTATTCCTGAGGGCTTTGGTTTTATCAGAAGCGAGAACTATCTTCCTGGTGAGAATGATGTTTATGTTTCCCCATCTACAATCAGACATTTGAACCTAAGAACAGGTGACAAGCTAAAAGGAAGCAAGAAGATTAAGTCGCCAACAGAGAAGTACTGTGCACTACTTAGAGTACACGAGGTAAATGGCTTTTCTCCAGAGGATGCAAGAAGGCGTATAAGGTTTGAGGACTTAACACCAATCTTTCCTGACGAGAGAATCCACCTTGAAAATGAATACTGCAACAAGGTTCCTATGAGAATTATGGACTTACTAGCGCCTGTTGGTAAGGGACAGCGTGGTATGATTGTCTCACCTCCTAAGGCAGGTAAGACAACCTTGCTTAAGCAGATTGCTAAGAGTGTTAGCAAGATGTATCCGGATATGGTCTTAATCGTGCTTCTTATAGATGAGCGACCAGAGGAGGTTACAGATATCAAGGAGTCTATTGACAATCCTGATGTTGATGTCATTTACTCAACATTTGACGAGCTTCCTGAGCATCATAAGAGAGTGTCAGAGATGGTTTTAGAGAGGGCTAAGAGACTAGTTGAGCACGGCAAGGATGTCATGATTTTGCTTGATTCTATTACAAGACTAGCAAGAGCATATAACCTAACAGTTGCTCCATCAGGCCGTACATTATCAGGTGGTCTTGATCCTGCGGCTCTTTATATGCCTAAGAAGTTCTTTGGTGCAGCCCGTAATATGAGAAATGGCGGAAGCTTGACGGTGCTTGCAACTGCTTTAGTAGATACAGGAAGCCGTATGGATGATGTTGTATTTGAGGAGTTTAAGGGTACTGGTAATATGGAGCTGGTACTTGATAGAAGCCTATCTGAGCGTCGCATTTTCCCAGCTATTGATATTGAGAAGTCTGGAACGAGAAGAGATGACTTGCTCTTAAATGAGGAAGAGCAGAAGGTTGTTTCAGGGCTCAGACGAGAGATGAGTAAGTCTAAGAAAGAGGACAATGTAGAGGAGATTCTTAAAGCATTTCAGAGAACTAAGGATAACGAGCAGATTATTGAAATGTTTAGGCAGATTCTTAAGGTGTGATAGTATTAGATATTCCCGAGTGGCTTGACTGCTCGGGATTTTTGCTGGCATTTGCTAAAGATACTGCTTATATTTTCTTTACAAGGGCGCATAAAACATTTATAATAGGTAATCGGGTGTGATCTGACACACGCTAAGATAATGAAAAGAGGTATTAACTATGGCAATTGAGAAGAAATGGGAAAAGATTATTGCTCTTGCTAAGTCAAGAGGTTTTGTTTATCCAGGTTCTGAGATCTATGGAGGTCTTGCCAATACTTGGGACTACGGTAATCTTGGAGTTGAGTTAAAGAATAATGTTAAGAGAGCTTGGTGGAAGAAGTTCGTTCAGGAGAGCCCTTATAATGTTGGTGTTGACTGTGCGATTTTGATGAATCCACAGACCTGGGTTGCTTCAGGACATTTGGGCGGTTTCTCAGATCCTCTCATGGATTGTAAGGAGTGCCATAAGAGACATAGAGCAGACAATTTGATTGAGGAGTACGCTTCTGAAAATGGTCTTGAGCTTGAGACTTCTGTTGACGGTTGGAGCCATGAGGAGATGGAGGCTTACATCGAGGAGCATAACATTTTATGTCCTGAGTGTGGTAAGCATAATTTTACTCCTATTCGTGAGTTTAACCTTATGTTTAAGACGTTCCAGGGTGTTACTGAGGATGCTAAGAGTGCGGTTTATCTAAGACCTGAGACTGCACAGGGTATTTTCGTTAACTTTAAGAATGTTCAGAGAACATCAAGAAAGAAGATTCCTTTTGGAATTGCCCAGATTGGTAAGTCATTTAGAAATGAGATTACTCCTGGTAACTTTACATTTAGAACTAGAGAGTTTGAGCAGATGGAGTTAGAGTTCTTCTGCGAGCCTGATACAGATTTAGAGTGGTTTAAGTACTGGAAGCAGTTCTGTATTGACTGGCTTAAGAGTCTTGGCCTTCCTGTTGAGGATACAAGATACCGTGATCACGATCCAGAGGAGTTAGCATTTTACAGCAAGGCTACTACTGATATTGAGTATCTCTTCCCATGTGAGACACTTGGTAAGAACGGCTGGGGCGAGCTTTGGGGTATCGCTGACAGAACTGATTACGACCTTACCCAGCATCAGAATACTTCTGGCGAGTCTATGGAGTACTTTGACAATGAGGCTGACAAGAAGTATATTCCTTATGTTATCGAGCCTTCACTTGGTGCTGACCGTGTGACTTTAGCATTTTTATGTGCTGCTTATGATGAGGAAAATATTGGAACAGAAGAGAAGCCTGATATGAGAACTGTTTTGCATTTTCATCCACAGCTTGCTCCTGTTAAGATTGGAGTGCTTCCACTTTCTAAGAAGTTAAATGAAGGCGCTGAGAAGGTTTATGCAGAGCTTTCTAAGTACTATAACTGTGAGTTTGATGACAGAGGTAATATCGGTAAGAGATACCGCCGTCAGGACGAGATTGGAACTCCTTTCTGCGTTACATATGATTTTGATTCTGAGGAGGATTTGTGCGTTACTGTCAGAGAACGTGATAGTATGGAGCAGGAGAGAGTTAAGATTGAGGATTTGAAGGGGTATTTTGAAGAGAAGTTTGATTGGTAGGATTTTTTTGGAGCCGCTCAGCGTTTTGCTGGGGGGCTCTTTTTTTGTGCTCGAGAGGGGCGAAGGGGGGGTGAGGTCGGTCGGGAGAGGGTGAGGGGGGTGGCGCAAAACTCGTGTTTTTTCGGTGATTGTGGGAAAATGCGCGGGGGCTACGGGGGCGGACGATGCCGCACCCATTCGGCATCCATGCCTCAGTGGGTGCTAAAAACGCCATCCAGGCGTTTTTGCATCTGGGGGTGTACGCATTTTCAACAATCACACGAAAAATCACGAAACGTTTTGCGCCACCCCCCCTCACCCTCTCCCTCGGAGGGCTCGAGGACGCTTCGCTGCTCGAGGTCGCTTCGCTGCTCGAGCGGGAAAGTTTTCAGGGGGGGCTCGAGGTCGCTTTGCTGCTTGAGTGGGAAAGTTTTTGTGGGGGTGGCGAGGTTTTTTGAGATTTTGGGGTTGACTTTGGGGTATAAATTGTGTACAATGTAATTGTGTAAAATATAAATTGGTGAGCGGCTAATTTGTTTAGAGGTTTTCGGGGCTTGGCTTTGGTTGTGAGATTGGCGCTTGCTGGAGTTTTTTAAGGAGGAATCGTTATGGGATTTTATGATTACAGCGC
>JAIKVP010000166.1 GCA_024685635.1 Lachnospiraceae bacterium | reverse complement strand
TGAGTCGCCCACTCTATAATACTATCATATATAGAATCTGGTCTAAATACAGTCTGTCCAAGTCCAATTAAGTCAAACGAATCAATCAGCGAATTAATAATAAAATAATGCATATTAGAAGCTAGCATTATAAGCATAATCAAATAGCTATATAAACTACCAAATGCTGAAGATTCCTGATCAGTTAAGGGATCAAATAACTGAACCATCGAAAAACCAATCTCAATATCAATAAAATGACCAGCAAATGCAACTGTCTGCATTGCAATAGCACCAGAAACACCTATTAGCAGTCCTGTTAAAGCCTCTTTTGCAACCATTATCGTATAACCGATAGTTGACTGATATGCCAAATCATAATAATCCATCTGCGTAGCAACTAAAATGCTTAAAAAAAATGCCAAACCAATCTTAGTTCTCCCCGGCACTCCCTTTGTATTAAAAAAAGGCGCCACAGAAATCATTGTTGATATACGCGTCAAAATCAATAAAAAGAACTCTAAATTATGAATTGAAAATGACGCTGTTACCATACCTACTCTGCAACCACCTTATGCTTCATTAATCCATACCTATCCAATATAGGTACTAAAATTGTTATATAAATTGGTCATATACTCAACTAAAGTGTTAAGTATCCAGTTACCTGCAATCAATACCATAGCCATAATTGCAATAAACTTCGGAACAAATGTTAGCGTTTGCTCCTGAATAGACGTAATAGTCTGGAAAATACTAACAATAAGACCGATTATAAGTGATATCAACAACATCGGAGCAGATGTCTCTAATATCGTCCACACCGTTGTTCTAGCGACATCAACAACCTGTTCAGTTGTCATATGAAATCACCTCTTTATATACGCTAATGGAAGGTTTGAACCAGGTTACCTATAACCAGATTCCAGCCATCAGCCAAAACAAACAATAATATCTTAAACGGAGCAGATATCGTCGTCGGCGGCAGCATCATCATACCCATGGACATCAAAGTCGACGCCACAACCATATCTATTACAATAAACGGAATATAAATCAAAAATCCTATTATGAAAGCAGCCCTTAATTCACTACAGATAAATGCAGGAATAAGTGTTGTAATAGGAATATCATCATAAGAGTCAGTAACCTCATTATCCGCTATCTTTATAAATAGTTTTAAATCCTTTTTATTAACATTAGCAAGCATAAAGTCTCTTAGAGGCTCTAAACCTAAATCAATAGCCTCACGAGTCGTAACAGTACCCTCGTTAAGAGGCTCTATAGCATTATTATAAACAGCTGTAAATGTTGGATTCATGATATAGAATGTTAAAAATAGAGCAAGCCCCACTAAAACCTGATTAGGTGGAGCTGTCGTTGTTCCTAAAGCCTGTCGCACAAAATGCAAGACAATAATAATTCGGGTAAATGACGTAAGCATAATAAGGAACGACGGTGCAATAGAAAGAATAGTTAGCAAAATAACTATCTGTACTGTTGCAGACAAAGTTCCCTCATCCGTCTCATTATTAAGGTCTATATCAAGATTAAATGGCGTTATGTCATTTTCCTCATCTGCATGAGTATCATTGACATCATTATCCTCCTGGCCAGCGTTGGTATCGCCCGGCCCCGTAGCATACGAAGTAACGGCAGTATAACTAAAAATACCACCAATCAGGGTAATCATCACGCACATAATCTTCAAGGCATTAATGGTGTATTTATATAATTTAGAATGTGTTTTATTCTTCTTTGTTCTCGTCACTACCATCATTGACCTTTCCATTAATAGATTCATCACTCTTTGTAAAATGACTAAGAACTTTAGAAAAACTCATACCACTAACATTCTGAGCAGTAGTTGCATCAAATCGCTCTACACTATCAGGAGACAGTTCGCAAATATACGAAATACTCTCCTTACCCAAGCCAATAACAACATACTTATCGGCGACTTTAACAATCTGCAGGTATTTACCATCCTGAAGTCGTATAGTCTCAATCACTTCCATATTGCTGCCTTTTGAGTAGGTATTTTGAAATCTAGCTGTCCATTTTGAAGCATAATACGCTAATGCTAAGACAAACGCAAGTATGAGCAGTAACACAAGTAACTGCCCAATACTCTCTAATACATTCATAAAACCACTGTCAGTGACAGACAATAACATACTAATTCACCGCTTTTTTAACAGCCTCTAGAACACGATCAGCCTGGAATGGCTTAACGATAAAGTCCTTAGCTCCTGCCTGAATTGATTCAATAACCATAGCCTGCTGTCCCATTGCGGAACACATAACTACAACTGCACCCGGGTCCCCTTCTTTGATCTTCTTAAGTGCCTGGATTCCATCCATCTCTGGCATGGTAATATCCATAAGAACAAGATCTGGTTTGGTCTCATTGTACTTCTCAACCGCTTTCAAGCCATTCTCTGCCTCACCAGCTACAGTGTAGCCATTCTTGGTCAAGATATCCTTAATCATCATTCGCATGAAAGCTGCATCGTCGCAAATTAAAATGTTCTTTGCCATAATTTGTACACTCCAATTCTTAATTATTGTTGTTTATATATTTCAGTAACACGCACACCAAAGCTCTCCTCAATTACAACAACTTCTCCTTTGGCTACGTTTTTACCATTAACTATTACATCCACCGGCTCACCCGCAAGCTTATCAAGCTCGATAATAGTACCCGGTGAGATATCCAAGATCTCTCTGATGGATTTCTTGGTCTTTCCAAGCTCAACTGTAACATCGAGTGGAACATCCTTAATCAGGTCGATATTCTCCTGCTGAGTAACCGGATTAGGCATACCCATTGCAAATGGAGAAAACTGAGCACTAGGCGCTGCCACACCTTGTGGTACAACAGTGTCGCCCATAGGTGGCATTGCGTATCCATATGGCATCATTTGTGGCTGACCATAAGGCATCTGCGCTGCCATAGCATTCGGATCCATCTGTGGTGGTGGCGCTGCTGTTTGTGGCGCTGGCGCTGGAGCCGGAGCTGCTTGAGGCTCTGGAGCTGGCGCTTGAGCCGGAGCTGGTTCTGATGCCACCTCAGCTGCTGCACCCGAAAATGCCGTGTATATTTCTTTTGCCAAATCAATTGGATAAAGCTGCATGATTTCAGAATCAATAAGCTCTCCAACTTTCATCTTAAAGGTAACTCTGACAAATGTCTCAGTCAAATAGTCCGAAAGGCCTTTATCAGCAATTCCCTCATTAAGATCAACTAAACTAGCGACAGGTGGACTAATATCAACCTTCTTACCTAACATCTGAGATAAGGATGTAGCCGAAGAACCCATCATCTGGTTCATCGCCTCACTAATAGCAGACAAATGTAAATCAGAAAGTTCATCTGCTACATTAGTACCGTCTCCACCCATCATCAAGTCGGTAATAATCTTAACATCTTGTTCTTTCAAAATCAAGACATTATTACCGTCTATACCATCGATATAGGACAACTGAACAAATACACAAGGCTTGTCATATGCATTTACTAAATCATCCCACCTAGCATATGAAACCTGTGGAACTGTTATATCTACAACAGTATTCAGCAACGTAAATAATGTCGTAGCAGCAGTACCCATGCTTATATTAGCAACCTCTCCAATGGCGTCCTTTTCCTCTGGAGTTAATAATTCCTCGACTGGTTGACTAGTAGTAGTATCACCACCACTCTGTTCCTCAGGCGAATCACCTCCACCATCTAAGGAACCGGCCTCCATACCGCTGAGCAGAGCATTAATCTCCTCTTGGGATAGCATTCCTTCCATGCTTCTACTCCTCTCTGACAATAGATGTAACCTTTACTGCATAGTTCTCATTAGAGGAACCAGGTAGAGCAGTAAATTTTAATATATTGCCTACATATATATCTAATTCATCCTCGACCTTTGAATCGAGTTTAATTATATCACCAACTTGAAGATTTACAAAATCTAAAACTGGTAAAACACTGTTGCCAAGTACAGCTGTAATTGGAACAGGTGCTTTATCAATCAGGCTTTCTAACGCTTCATGATAATCTGACTCATCAGAATCCTGTAATGTACTAAACCAATACTTGGTATTAAGTTTATCCATAATATCTTCAAGGCAGATATATGGAAGACATATATTCATCAGTCCCTCTACATCACCAACGCTGATGTTGATTGTTACAATAGCTATCATCTCACTAGGTGAAATAATCTGAGCAAACTGTGAATTGGTCTCTATTCTCTCAAGTCTAGGCTCGATGCTTACAACATTCTGCCAAGGCTCTCTAAGCAAGTTAACACACACACCAAATATTCTCTCTATAATACTTAACTCAATCTCAGTAAAATCTCTTGTCTTCTCTAGCGGATCTCCGGCTCCTCCAAGCATTCGATCAACTATAGCATAACCGAGATTAGCCGCAAGCTCCATAACTATATTGCCCTTAAGCGGTGCAAAATTAATTATTCCCAAAAGAACAGGATTAGAAAGTGCGTTGCTAAACTCCGCATAAGTTACCGCCTCTGAGTTCATTACATCAACAGTAACCGACTTACGCAGATATCCAGGCAAATGAGTGGATAACAATCTACCATAGTGATCAAATATAATCTCTAATGTCCTTAAGTGCTCTTTAGAGAACTTAGAAGGCCTCGTAAAATCATACTCACGTACCTGTCTTTCGCCAGTATCGACTAAATCTTCAGCCTCTACCTCTCCAGAACTGAGCTGATTAAGAAGTTTATCAATCTCCTCCTGGGACATTACCTCACTCATTATCTCACCTCCTATCGGCTAAAACGAGTCAAATGTCTAATCTATAAATTAATTATGATAATACCCATTTACTAAACTGTACATCGTAAATGACATCAGAATCATTAAACAACTTCTTAACAGCTGTTAGGCATTCCTGCCTGATTCCTTCCTTGTTAGATACACAGTCTTCATACGAATGAGAACCAACAATATCCTGAATAGTAGACTCAATAATACTACTCTTAGAAGCAATACCAGTCTCTGCAGCTGGATCATAAGTCTTATAATCCTCTGAACCGCTATTCATAGATATCATAACCTTGATAACAGCGTAATGAGCAGTACCGTCTGTAGAATTAAGAGTAACTGTATTCTCATTAGGAAGTTCATAAGGAGTAAGCATATCAAGTGACACCTCACCAGTTCCCTCTCCATCTTTATTACTGCTCTCTAATGTCAAATCAATAATCGACGCAATATCTGTTATAAGATTGGCTGTTTTCTTGTTAGTTGGTATAACTGTAAATACAATAATAGCAAGAAGTATAAAATTAATAATACTAAACGCTAATATAATTACAGATATAAGATTTCTCTTCATAACTGCACCTCCACCTAAATAGTATCTACTGATTACTATTGAGGTTATTATATATCTTAATTACAACTCTTCTGTTAAGAGCTCTTCCCTTGGCTGTCTCATTACTTGCCTTAGGCCTTGTATCACCAAAGCCTGAAGTCTTCATATTGGCCGGGATTAGATTCTTTTTGTCAATCAAATACTCATAAACCGATACAGCTCTTGCTGTTGAAAGCATCTGATTATTCTTATACTCTCCGGAATACGGCAAGTTATCAGTATGGCCTTCTATCTCGATAAGTTGGTTTCGATACTTAACTAAAATATCTCCCACTCGGTTCACAAGCTTTTTAGCATCATCAGTAAGCTCTACACCTGCACTTTCAAACAAAATTCCACCATTCAATGAAATCTCTACAAATTGTGCACTGTAATCAAGTCCTACCTGATCACTTATCTGAGACGATTCAAGCATTGCTTCAATCTCCTCGTTCATCTGTTCCGATTGTTTCATACCAGCCTCAGCAACCTGCTCTTTAAGACTCTGTTCTGATTGAGACTCTGCATTAGCTGAGGCAGCTTGATTAGCTTGGCTTTGTTGGTTGCTATCCTGGCTGTTTTCGCTATCTGATTGACTATCATCACTGCTAGCCGAATCAGTACTACTTGTATTCTCACTTTCATTGGTATGATCAACCATCTCTTTAGATTCCTGGTCAGAATCAACTAATTGTTTCTTATCTTCTTTAATCTCCGACAAGTTATCTGAAGATCCATCTGCATTTCTACCCTGACTGTTAACATAGTTATCCATGTTAGTCAGCTGACTAATTCCAGCATTAACAGCAATTCCTTTGGTTAGTGAAAAAGAACCACCATCGAAAATGCTAACTTTTGAAAAAGATGCTGAAATCTGCTGTAACTTCTCAGCGTCAATAGTTGAACTAGCAAAAAGCAAAATGAAGAAACAAAGTAGCAGGTTCATCAAATCCGAGAATGTAGCCATCCACGCTGGAGACCCAGCTGGAGCTTCATCTTCTTGTTTCTTAGCCATTAACCCTCACCGCCTTCACCAATCTCTGCACGCACCTTAGGTGCTAAGAATGACTTAAGCTTCTCTTCTATCAACCTTGGATTCTCACCAGCCTGAATTGAAAGCAAGCCTTCAATCATGACTTCCTTAGTTGCACCCTCTTGAGCATTAAGCTGTTTAAGCTTGTTAGAGGCTGGAGTTGCAATCCAGTTAGCAATTAAAGAACCGTACATTGTAGTGATCAACGCCACCGCCATGTTAGGACCGATACTAGCAGTATCAGACAAGTTCTGAAGCATGAGAACGAGACCAATAAGAGTACCAATCATACCCCAGGCAGGACCCAAGGCAGCCCAGGTATCCCAAAAGCTAATACGATTCTTATGTCTTGACTCTATATTAACCATCTCAATCTCTAATATTCCTCTAACCAATTCTGGGTCTGTACCATCAACAATAAGACCCACGCCTTTCTTTAAGAAAGGATCTTCTATACTGTTAGATGCCTCCTCTAGTGCAAGTAAGCCTTCCTTACGAGCTACATTAGATAAGTCCATTATACTAGAAATAATCTGTTTTTCATCATTATTAGGGACCTTAAAAATTAACTTAAACGAAGTTAAGCCACCAATAAAGTCCGGTAATGTAAATGATGTCAAAACAGATGATAATGAACCACCGATTGTAATAATCAGTGAAGGCATATCCCAGAAATATACTAATCCAGCGAGGCCGTAATCACTTGATGCAACACCGAACACGAACATGACTGCACCAAGCAAAACACCTATAAGTGACGCTAAATCCAACTTATTTCACTCCTAATCTTCGCGTATCTGGCGAACTATATCACCATATAAACTCATTCTATACAATTTTACTAAATTTGTTACCTCTTGTCTAGACTCTTTTACAATTATTTTGTGTCCAGTGGTAAGTGTAACCACAGTATCTGGTGTTTCTTCAACAAATTCAATGATGTCAGAATTGAGCGTAAACTTCTTGTCATTAAGCTTAGTTAACTCTATCATATAAGCACCTCCGACACCTAAATCTAAAAATCTATAATATAGGATTATTATATCACAAAAACAGCACAAATGCAAAAAAACTTCCCATTTTTCAATGCTTTTTGGCATTTTTTAATGAGAAAAAAAAGCACTGCATAAAAACTATGCAGTGCTTAGATTAAAATGCTATTAATTATCTCTTAAGATTAACAAGCTCCTCTAACAATGTATCTGAAACAGTGATGATACGTGAGTTAGCCTGGAAACCTCTCTGAGTTGTGATCATTTCAGTAAACTCATTAGAAAGATCAACGTTACTCATCTCTAATACACCCTGAGTGATGCTTCCGCCACCAGCTGTAGGATCCTTACCAATTCCGTCGAACGTTCCTGAGTTAGCAGTTGTTGTATACATGCTATCCCCGATTTTCTCAAGACCAGCTGCATTTTCAAAGGATGCCACTGAAATCTGACCAAGAAGCTTGGTGTCACCGTTGCTATATGTAGCTGTAATCTTACCATCTGTACCAATTGCAACTCCTGACATCTCACCAGATGTACGACCAGCACCGATACCTTTTAGATTACCTCTTACTGATGTAAGAGTGCTCTTACCGTTATTAGCATACATTGTAGTTGTACTCATATCTACTGCAATACCGCTTAAAGCAGTTCCTCCTGTCGCCTGAGAGGTGTAGAAAGGATTGTCATTAGCAGTATTGTTAGGCTTGATTATAAGGTTAAATGAATTAGTACCAGTGTCAAATGTTGGAGTAGCTCCAGTTGCTGCGCTGCTTAAACCTAAGCCCTCAAAATCACCAGTAGCCTCGTTGTACTTAACAGTAATCTCTGTTCCAGTTGCATCTGTACCACCAATTGTAGCAGTATATTTATCTGTGTCAGTACCTAAGATACTATTGTTCTCCGAATCAATAATATCAGTAAGCTTCATCGTGTAAGAACTTCCCGTCTTATCCTCAGGATTCTGCTTAAGAGTATACTTAACTGTATAAGAATAACCCTCTGAATCGTAAATAGACATACTCATAACCAAACCCTCTGCACTCTGAACATCTGAGTTGGTCTTATCTATGTTACCAGCAAAATAGTTAGCTGAAGTAGCCTCAGGAGAAACATTGTTGTTCTCAGGAGTGGTAATTCCAAGCGGAGAAACCATATCCTGCTTAATCTCTCCTGTTTTCGGGTCTGTCTGCCATCCCATTACATGATAACCACTCTGAGTAACCATGTATCCAGCGTCATCAAGTGTAAATGCACCAACTTTAGTAAAGTAGTTAGATGTTCCATCATTTACAACGAAGAAGTTATCTCCACTAATCTTTAAGTCAAATGGGTTGTCTGTACGCTGTGCTGAACCCTCTGATGTAGGATCTGAATAAATAGATCCAACAGATGTACCAAGACCAATCTGCATAGCATTAACACCACCACGCCCGGTATCAGTGTTAGAACCTGTTGCACTCTGTGTAGTCTGTGAGAACACCTGAGTAAATGTAACTCTACTTGTCTTATAACCTACTGTATTAACATTGGCAATATTGTTACCAATAACATCCATCTTGGTCTGGTGAACTCTAAGTCCTGATACACCAGAATATAATGATCTCATCATAGTAATCGACCTCCTATATTTAAGTAGGTCCGTAAATTCTTAGTCTTATCTGTCGTTCAAAGACTAATAACCTCCATAAGGTCCGGTTATGATATTACGGCACCATCAATATTAGTAAATACATTTCTGTCATCCTGACTATTAAGTGCTGTTATCACTTTGTTATTAGGAATATTAACAACAAATGACATATCATCCACTATAATCAGGGAGTCTTTTATATTTTTCTCCCTAGCCTTAATAACTCCGTCATTAAGCCTCTTCATCTGATCTTCAGACAAATCAAGTTGTCTGCTCGATATTCTCTCGTTGGCATGCTTGCTAAAGCTAACGCTAGTCGCATCATCAAGAGTATTTTGATAAATCATCTTAAAGCTAACATTGACATCTGAATTAGAATTACTGCCATCGCGTTTGCTTCTTAAGTCGTCGAGAGTTGATGAAAGTGGAGCAAATTCATTAACTATAGGATTCATAATGCATCCACCTCCCTAAAATGCTAAATCTACGCCTTATCTCCCATATTAGCCACATAATCTGGATCAACTACTGAATCTAGATCTTCGTAGTCATAAACATGGTCATTAATTGATAAAAACGGCTTGCCATTCTGCATAAGCATATAATCAACCATACCGCTTACATAATCAGCCTTGCCAGCTGCATCCTCAGTCTTCATAATAACATATTTGCCAACTAAGTCCTGAGCTGATGCCTTATCAAAGTTTGTATTTAAGTTCTCCATCTCCTCTAAAGATGTAAACTGCGCTAACTGTGACATATACTGGGTTGAATCAGATGGATTCATTGGATCCTGATATTTCATCTGAGTTACAAGAAGCTGTAAAAATGCATCCTTACCTAAAGCGTTCTTATTCTCAATTGCGCTTGTATCTGTAACAGTTGATGTCTGGTTTGTTCCTAATGGATTAACACTACTCATAGGCTCCTCCTTTCTTATGCTGTAAAGTCAACCGAGTTACCGGCTCTTTGCATCATATCGATGTTAATAGCCTCCTCTTCAGTTAACTCTTCTTCATCTAAATCGATATCATCAAGGTTAATCTGTCTCTTTCCTTTTGAGTTACCTTCCTTACCTTCGCCTTCAAACGCTTGCTGGTCAGCAAATTCATTAAAGCCTTCAGGATTGATTGTAACCTCAACAGCTTCAACCTTAAGTCCTTGATTTTGAAAATTCTCTCTTAATACAGCAATCTGACCTTCAATAGCGCCTCTTGCAGCTTCAGTCTGCGCTGTAATATGAGCTGTGATAACACCTTCCTTAGATGCTACCTGAATATTAACTTTGCCAAGGCTAGCAGGATTAAGTTGTAATTCCATAGAAGTTGTATCAGCCTTAACTACTGTTCTGATTTCTTCAACAATCTGGTTGATGATATCAACTGCCTGTGCTGAAGTATAAGATGTTGTAGTAGTTGTTGTCTGTGTTACAGCCTGTGTTAATTGAGTAAATACGTTAGATGTTGCAGTTTCATTGCCTTTAGCTTTTGGATTGAGGTCCTGACGACTAGAAGATTGTTCTTCAGCCTGATCATCGGCTGTATTAGTTCCTCTCTCATCAGTTACCGTAACCTTAACACCTTCAACCATTTCGCTTTCAGTAGCCTCTTCAACTACAACTTCCTCCTCTACAGTAGCTTCAACAAACTGTTTAGAACTAGTCTCAACTATTGCTTTAGCTTCCTCAGGAGTTACTTCTGTAACACCAAGTTCTTCTTTAGACTGATTGATAAGATTCATGAGATCTTTAACTTCAGATGCCAATTCTTCGTTGTTAAACAAGTCCATCGTGTTAGATAGCTCATTGTTTGCCATAACAACCTTAAGTATGTTCTCTCCGTCAAGTAAATCTTCTGGTGCAAGATTAAGCTCCTGCATCGTGCTATTAAGATTCTCTTCGGAAATACCCAAGACTTTTTGCATCAAAGTCATAATCTGTTGAATTGCCATAATTACCGGATCGACAGCTTCTTCATCAACCACCTCATCGGTAACCTGCTGTGTGACATCCGTGTCTTTTACTGATTCATCAGTATCCTTGACATCTCGGCCATCCTTTGCCGAATCGCTTACCTTAGTCGTATCCTCATTATTCTTGACAGTATCCTTACCGTCAACTTTGTCAGATTGCTCGTTATCATTGACATTCTTGTCATCCTTAACCTTCTCAGGCTTAGTTGTCTTAGAAACTTCGCTATTAGCTTTAGAACTGTTAACTGCGCTGTCCTGATTAGACTTAGTATCTACGCTCCTTGAACCTGCAAGATTGATAACATCTGAAAATGAGTTAGACGACTTAGAGTCCTTATTGCTTCTAGCCGAGCCTACATCTGTAGCCATTGTAGAAGCAGCTCTTAGATTCGCAATCGTCATTGGTATGCCTCCTTTCAAGATATTGTGTTTATGATAGCGTCACACAAATACTATCATACAATATGTATATCGGAAGTTTTTTTCACTTTCTTAAGTGTCAACTAGACATTTTTTTGGTAACTTTTGCGGCGTAAGCTGAACTCATCTCGCCCATTATTTTGCCCCTTTCTTCAGGAGACATTTCATTTAGGATATTGACCACAATATCTAAGTCCGCCGTCATAGTTTCTAGTATTCTAGCAGCCTGAACAGGTTTCATCGCTGCATATGACTCTGCAAGTTCTTTCTCTTCTGCTGTTGCTTCTTTAGTCTGAACCGCCTCTTTATAGAGCTTAGCTGCAGTATCTGCATCCATAGACTCATACCACTTGATATAGTCCTCGATATCAACGTTATCGTTATAAACTACCTCTTTATAAAATTCCTCCTTAGTTGCATCAAAGGACTTTTGATTCTTCTCATAGACCTGTAGCTTTTTTATCTTTTTTTCTAATTCTGCAATCTTTTTCTTATCTTCATTAGTTAACTCGGCATTGCCAGAAGCCTCTTTAGCTTTAAGTAAACCAACCTCTTCCTCAAGCTGCTGTATCCTAGTAACCGCCTGAGCAAGGCTCTTATAGCCTGTTTCTTCACTGACCTGCTCGTCCGTCTTCTCAGGTAATATGGTACTCATAACAGGCACATCTTCTAGTATTGGCCTTAAGACTTTAGAGCCAAAACCGCCAACATCAAGCTTAATAGCGCAAAGCAAAGCAACCATCGCAACTAATACTATAATCAATACAGCAAATGCATTCTTAGCCGTAAAATCTTTAACTTCTTCATCTCTCTCGTATGTAGGGATACTGTTAAATCCCTCTTTCATTTTCTTCTTACTCATCTTCTTCACCTTCTTGGTTATGTGTAAAGCTAACTAGCTCATCAATCTCTTTCTTCTCTTGATTGTTAAGCTCTATCTTAAACTCTTCAAACTCGTTCTCTTTAAGCTTCTCATGTGTTTTTCTATCTATTATCGCTTCATTAAGTCTGCGCCTTGCATTGTCAAGCACAGCATTTAAGGCCGCAAGCTTCTTCTTTTGCTGAAGCTCCTGATACTTAAGGCTCTCTATCGCATCCTGACATTGATTTAACTTTAGTACGTCAAGCCTTTCAGTCATAAGCCGTCTCTTTAATTCCTCATAGCCCTCTCGCCTGTTGATAGTATGATTAAGTTCATCCTCAGCCTCATTAACTCTCATTTGAGCCTGTGAAAATGCTGTCTTCGCCTGATCTTCAAGCTTTAGCTTAACATCAAGTACATTCTGCATGGAATATCTGAATACAGCCACTTAAATTCACACTCCAATCTAGCTAAACATAGCTATTAACCTGTCTATAGTCGTTTCTATAGTTTCTTTAGAATTGACCTCCTGCTTTAAGAATTCATTTACATCATTAATCTTAGAAACAGCATAATCAATCTCCGGATTAGCTCCAGCCTTATAAGCACCGATATTAATCAAATCCTCAGCCTCGTTGTAGGTTGCCATAACATTTCTCATACGACCTGCAGCAGATTTGTGCTCATCAGAGGCAATCTGACTCATGCATCTTGAAATGCTAGCTAATACATCAACCGCCGGATAGTGATTTCTCTGCGCCAAACGCCTATTTAATACTATATGACCATCTAAAATACTTCTAGCAGTATCAGTAATTGGCTCATTAAAGTCATCTCCATCAACAAGAACCGTATAAAGTCCTGTAATAGATCCTTTTTCAGAACAACCAGCCCTCTCTAAAAGCTTAGGAAGTTCTGCGTAAATGCTAGGTGGATAGCCCCTAGTAACAGGTGGCTCACCAGTAGCAAGTCCAATCTCACGCTGGGCCATACAAAAACGAGTCAAAGAATCCATCATAAGAAGAACATCCTTGCCCTGATCCCTAAAGTATTCAGCAACTGCAGTCGCAGTCATAGCTGCCTTTTTACGAATAAGTGCGCTCTTATCAGAAGTAGCAATAACTAAAACTGACCTCTTCATGCCTTCAGGCCCTAAGTCTCTTTCTATAAACTCTCTGACCTCACGGCCACGTTCTCCTATAAGTGCGATAACATTGATATCGGCCTTGGTATTTCTTGCAAACA
Source organism: Lachnospiraceae bacterium (assembly GCA_024685635.1). GTDB lineage: Bacteria > Bacillota > Clostridia > Lachnospirales > Lachnospiraceae > NC2004. The sequence continues at coordinate 42,851 of JAIKVP010000166.1, read as the reverse complement.
TACCCATAAGGGTACTCTTACCTACACCAGAGCCAGCAAATATACCGATACGCTGACCCTTGCCAACTGTAATCAAACCGTCAACAGCTCTTACACCTAGTGGTAGTATCTCATCTATAATCTTTCTCTTCATAGGATCTGGAGACTTAGCATCTACCGGGTACGACTGATTAAGCATATATTCTCCGTACACTTCACCCGCTGGTATACCAAGTCCGTCAAGGCTTTTGCCAAGCAACTCTTCTCCAACATAAACCTGAAGTGGTTTCTCGGTGTTCTCAACATAAGCCCCCAGGCCAATTCCCTCAACATTGTCAAAGGGCATAAGAAGAATCCTGTTGTCCTTAAAACCAACAACCTCAGCATGAACACTGTGGGAACCATCTTTAGAGGAAATGATGCAGACATCGTTAAGTTTAGCGTCAGGCCCTATTGATTCAATTGTAAGTCCAACTACCTTAGCAACCTTGCCGAGTTTTTTTTCATATGAAGCATCAAGCAGGTTAGCATATTTAGACATATCAATAGCTAGCATAGTTTCCTCCAATCTCCTTATAGTAAAATTCCATATTCGTGAGAATATGGAATAACTGAATATATAAAATTATGAATTAAGTAGCATAAGACTCTTTACAAGTTCATTAAGCTGAACATCTAAAGACAAGTCTGTCAAGCCATTCTCCGTCTCTATCTTGCACTGATTCTTAGACAGGTTACTGTCCTGAAAGAGTTCAATCTTAGTACTCGGATTAAGATAACCATATATCTTCTCCTTGTTCTTATCAACATAAGGATAGTCCTCATCTGATAAAGATATAACGAAATCATGGCTATTTTCAATCCCTCTCATAGCATTGTCTATAAGATACAATATAACCTCTTTATGTCCTGATACAACAACACCCGTAAGACGCTCTAAAAGATTACAAAGAACATCATTAAACTGTGGTTCAAGCTCAACTAAAGACTGTTCTAGTTGCTGATTAGCATTGGCAATAAAGTCATTTTTCTCCTGCTCGAGCTGAGCTTTGATAGCATCAAGCTCAGCATTGGCATTAGCCATTCCTTCTTGATAGCCTTCTTCTTGTCCCTGACTTTTAGCAAGTTCTTTGATATCTTCTGCCTCAGCCCTAGCCTGTTTTATAATCTCTTCAGCCTCAGCATTGGCTTCTTCAATGACAAGAGCAGCCTCGTGGGCTAGTTCTTCATTTTCAACAAATGTATCTGGAATGGCATCTTCAGATGGATTGATAAGATTGCCATACTCATCAGGAGATAACTCACCCATATCTATACCAGCTGAAAAACCTGACGAAGAGTTAGAATACATATTCTTAATCCTCTCGTTAAGCTCCATTCCAATATCGCTTTTTTCATTGTCAATTACATATGTCTCATTAGTACCTGGCACTCCAGTTGAAAAACCCTTAATAAGATTAGACAATGATCTCGTCACCTCCACCTCTAGAGATTACGATATCACCGCTATCCTCAAGCTTACGTATAATGTTAACAATACGCTGCTGAGCATCTTCTACGTCCTTCATACGAACAGGACCCATGAATTCCATGTCTTCCTTGATCATAGTTGCAAGACGAGAAGAAAGGTTCTCGAAAATAACATTCTGAACATCCTCATTAGCAGCCTTAAGTGCGACAGCAAGCTCGTTATTATCAACCTCACGAAGCACACGCTGAATTGAACGGTTGTCCAAAGAAAGGATATCCTCGAAGACGAACATCTTATGACGAATCTCATCAGCAAGCTCTGGCTCTTCTATATCCAAAGTCTCCATAATGTTCTTCTCAGTACCTCTATCAACTGTATTCAAAATCTCTACGATAGCATCAACACCACCGACAATGGTGTAATCCTGGTTAACAAGCGATGCAAGTTTTCTCTCTAACACCTTCTCCACTTCCTTAATGACATCAGGAGAAGTTCTATCCATCTGCGCTATACGCTTAGCAACATCAGCCTGCTTATCCTGTGGCAATGATGACACAATGGCAGCAGCCTGTGCAGATGGCAAATAAGCCAAAATCAAAGCGATAGTCTGAGGATGCTCATCCTGAATAAAGTTAAGTAACTGTGTAGCATCTGTTTTTCTAATAAACTCAAAAGGTCTAACCTGCAAGGACGCAGTAAGCCTTCCAATAACGTCCCTTGCCTTCTCGGCACCAAGAGCCTTCTCAAGAAGATCAGTAGCATATCCAATACCACCTTCTGAAATATACTGCTGGGCAAGACAAATCTCATAAAACTCATCCACTACCGCCTCTTTAACCTGTGAGGAAATGCTTCTAGTGTTGGCAATCTCTAAGGTTAACTGCTCTATCTCATCTTCTTTTAAATGCTTAAAAATAATTGCAGATTTCTCTGGACCTAGGGCAATTAAGAGTATCGCCGCTTTCTCAACTCCAGAAAGATCATCAAGTGCTGAATTATCACTCGAAGCCATCTAATCACTCCCAATCTTCATTCAGCCAGTTTCTAAGAAGCTGAGCCACCGCCTCAGGATTCTCATCTACAAACTTTTCAATCTGTACCCTGGCTGCTGATTTATCACTAAATTCAATATCATCCAAACTCTGGTTATCCTTCGTTGTCGCAAGTAAAGCCTCTACTGACAATTCTGGCTCCACCTCCTCGATCTCCACAGGTTGCATTCCCTTGAATACAACAAACAAGAGTAAAAGCAATATAAGCAAGGCCAAAATATAAGGAATATACCTGCTAGCAAGTGTTGAGATAGGCTGGGAAGTCTTCTCATAAAACAATGGCACCTCATATGCAATAATAGAAATATTCTCCTCAGCTATACCCGTTGCCATAGCAACACTTGTAATAAGCGTAGGATCTACATCTAGAGGCGTAGATAATCCATTAGCCTGCTTATACTCTGCAAATGTCATTTCATTTTCAGCCAATTCTTCTTCCATCTCTTCTTCGTAGTAAGAACGATATCTGTTAAGTACGATAGAAATTGATGAATTGTCATAATCTATAGTAGCTGCACCAGCTTCGGTTACTGTAGTCTCTTTGCTGGTGTTATATTCAATCTTATCAATGTTGGTTGTACCTGAAGATGACGAACCATTAGAGATATCATAGTCTGTCACCTCACCATCATTGGCATCAGTACCCGGAATGTCACCACTATCTGCATTGTTCTCGTTGGCGTAGTGGTACTCATAGCCCTTAGGACCAGTCTCCTTGTCCTCATCAGTATAGTAATGCTCATCGGTATGGGTAGATTTATCGAAGTCTACCTCGATATTAGGTGCAACCTCAACATCATTGAAATTGCTAGACTTCATAAGAAGCGCCTGCACCTGTGTCTTCATATTATTGACGAGATTCTGCTGATACTCTTCAGCTGAAGCTAAAGAAGCGGAAGAAGAATCCCCATCTGCCCCTGAAAACAGTACAGTACCATTTTGATCTATAATCTTGATATTGTCAGTATCGGTATTACCAATTGACCATGCAAGGAAGTTAGCTACACCCTTAGAAGCTGATGTCTTATACTTGTCATTAACAGTAAGCATAGCTGCACAAGTATTCTGTTTCTCCTCCTCTAAAATAGACACAGAATCGTCGGCAAATGTAACCTGAATAGAGGCACCCTCTACCCCTTCAATAGTCTCGACAATATTGTCTGCCAAATCGTTCTGTAAAGCGAGTTTTCTCTTCTCATCAAACTCAGACGTGGTGGTAGATAAGTCATTATCCAAAGCCCACTCATATGTATAAATAGATGTTGATTTAACACCGATGCTATTCTGTCCAAGAGCCATCCTGGCATCTGCAACCTTTTTAGAATCTACACTTAAAGTTAAACCGTCATCAGAAGCTTTATTGGCAATTCCACTTTCGTCAAGAATAGCAACGGCCGCAGCTGTGTCTGAAGCGTTAGAATACGTGGCAATCTCAGTATACTTAGTTCTTGTAAACATAAATATGAAAACAATGGCTGTCACAATAACAGCCAAAGCCACAGCGATTATTAAGGTTTTTTGTTTTGAAGTAAAGCGATTCCAAAACTCTAAAAGCTGTCTAGGAATCTCTCGGATACGTTCACCCATAATTAACCGTCTCCATCTACATTAATCAAATATCAATAAGTATAGCATAATATATAAGTCTTAACAACTAAACCGTCATTTGCATAATCTCTTTATAAGCCTCTACAAGCTTATCTCTTACAGCAACAGTATACTGTAATGAAATGTTGGCCTTTTGCTGAGCTATAGCAAGCTCATTAGTGTTATCTGAGTAGCCCATCTCAAAGTTAATCTCAGCCTGCTGAGCATCCTTTTGATAGCTGTCTGTCTCAAGAATCATATTGTAGGCAGAATCAAGTAGCTTATCAAATGCAGTCTTGTTGCTAGCATTTACACCACTAGATGTTATGTAATTATCTATATTAGCACCAGCAGCCTTAGCTACTGCATTGACATCTATCGCCATTTAATCAACCCCTTACATTAACGCATAATCTCTAGACCCTTAGTAGCCATAGCCTTAGCAGCCTCAAAGGCTGTAACACTAGCTTCATAAGATCTAGATGCATCAATCATATCTGTCATCTCCTGAACTGTGTTGACATTAGGATAATATACATATCCGTTCTCGTCAGCATCTGGATGATCAGGATCATATACCATCTTTAAATCACTCATATCTGTTGCTATAGCAGTAATCTTAACACCAGTATAAGCCTGACCCATGCAGGTTTCTAAGACATTACCAAATGCAGTGTTACGCTTCTCAGCCATAACAACAGTCTTGCGGCGATAGGCCTCACTTCCATTACTTCTAGTTGAGTTAGCATTGGCAATGTTCTGTGAAATAATATCTATTCTTGTCTGCTGCGCTGTCATACCTGTCGCAGCAATATTCATAGCGCTAAATGTACCCATAAAACCACACTCCTAATAAACTACTTGCCCAAAGCAGTAGTAATACGATTAAACTCCTGAGTCATGCTATCAACCAAAGCGTTATACCTTATCTGGTTCTCAGCTAAATAGACATTCTCAGTTGTAATATCAACATTGTTACCATCTGTTCTGTAGGATAAAGTAACATTATCTGTATAGACACTGCAATCAATCTCTTCAAGTCTTGTATTGATCTTAGTGATTCTGTCATCAAGGGTTCCTGTACCAATTAGTGCTTCCTCTAAATAGGCATTAAAAGCTACGTCCTTGCGCTTATAACCCGGAGTATCAACATTGGCTATATTATTGGAAAGAACCTCATTTCTAGTCCAGGCAGCATCTGCGCCTTTATCCAATACATCGATATAATTGTAAATACCTGTGTTAATCATAGCAAAAACCTCCTTATATATTATATCGCACAAAATAGCTTTAATAATTACATAAAAAAAGAAATCTTTAAGAGCCTTAAAAATTCCTTTTTTACGTATCCGAAATTCCATTTCCGAATCAGCTGATAATATCAACTAATCACGCTTATATGTAGTTAATTCGTCAAATACCACATCATTAATTACCTTAATATACGTTCCCTTCATACCTGCCGACTTGGTCTCTATAACTCCGGCACTCTCAAACTTTCTAAGAGCATTGACTATAACGGACCTTGTAATACCAACCCTGTCTGCTATACGGCTGGCAACTAAGACTCCCTCCATACCTTCAAGCTCTTCAAAAATATGTATCACAGCCTGATATTCTGAATTAGATAAAGTGGCAATCGCTGACTGCACCAGGGCAACCTTTCTCTTCTCCTCTTCGTCCTCTTCATTGACAGACCTTAGCATCTCTAAACTTACTACCGTTGTTCCATACTCACTTAAAATAATATCATCTACCGAATATTCTGAGCGATCTCGATACATAAATACTGTACCTAAACGCTCACCTGCAATATCAATAGGACTTATAATCGCCTGATGGCTTCTAGCTGCTTCCGACTCAAATCCTAACATCTCCATATTGACATTCTCTTTAGTAGATAAGACTCCTAAAAATCTCTCATTAAGCTGTTCATCTATAAAACTTCCAACCTTAGTGTTCAGAAGCTCATTGATACGCTTAACATCGCTGCACATAGCGACACCTAAAATCTTGCCCTTAAGGCTAACAACTATGACATTAGACTCTAATGTCTCAGACAAAACACTACAAATGTCATTGAACACAACTTTTTGAGAATCGTTGTTGTGCAACAACATATTAATCTTTCGTGTCTTATCAAGTAACTGTACACTCATGTTTCTCCTCCGCAACTGACTAATAAGTCAGAAATATCTACGATAATTGAATCATGATGAATATAGTTATAAGCAAATTTAACCTAGAAGTATAATAATATTACCATATTTCATCAAGAATAACAACTATTTTTTACATTTTCGCGCTATATCTTGTGCTGATAATTATTATTAATCACAAGATATGCTTACTTATTCTCTATGTCTTCATCTGTAAGTTCTCTTACATATCCACACTGCTCATCCGAACACTGTACCTTCTTACCCTTGATAAGCATATATTTGCCACATTTAGGGCAGGCAAGCTTAGATGGGCGCTGCCAGCTCATAAAGTCACATTCTGGATACTCAATACATCCATAGTAAACTCTACCCTTTTTGGTCTTCTTATACGCTATCTCGCTACCGCATTTAGGACAGGCAACACCGATCTTTTCAAAGTGTGGCTTGGTGTTAGTACACTCTGGAAATCCTGGACATGCCAAAAACTTTCCATATGGGCCATACTTAACAACCATATTGCGTCCACATTTTTCGCAAATTACGTCAGTAACCTCATCAGCTATCTCAATCTTATCAAGCTCATCCTGGGCTTTAACTACACTGTCGTGTAGCTCTGGGTAGTTGTTTCTTATAATGTCCTTCCACTCAAGGCCGCCCTCTTCAACCGCGTCTAAGAGCATCTCAATGTTAGCGGTAAAATCAACATCAACGACTACAGGAAACGCCTTCTTCATCATATCGTTTACAGCATCGCCAAGCTCTGTTGGACATAGACTCTTGCCGTCTTTTACAACATATCTTCTGGCCATAATTGTATTGATTGTAGACGAATAGGTACTTGGTCTGCCTATTCCAAGCTCCTCCATAGTCTTAACCATGGTCTGCTCAGTATATCTAGCCGGTGCCTGAGTGAAATGCTGTTTGTCAACTAGAGTTACATCAGAAAGCACCATGCCTTCCTTAAGCTTAGAGATAAGTCTGTTATCGTCAGCCTTTTCTCCATCTAAATCATATACCGCTAAGAAGCCTTCAAACTTTAAGTGTGAAGCAGAAGCGGTAAATCTATAATCTCCTACCTCAATCTTAGCAGTTACAGTATCATATATAGCATCTTCCATCTGTGATGCTAAAAATCTATTATATATCAACTGATATAGTCTAAAATGATCTCTTGGCAAATCAGCCTTCACGTTAATAGGCTGTAAATCAACATATGATGGTCTGATAGCCTCATGTGCGTCCTGAATCTTCTTCTTACTCTTAGGCTCTCTAGATGCCTTGACAACGAATTCATCTCCAAAATGATCCTTGATATAGTCTTTAGCAGCCGTCTTGGCCTCGTCAGAGACTCTGACAGAATCAGTACGAAGATAAGTAATAAGACCGATTGTTCCATGGCCTTTAATTGGCATACCTTCATATAATTGCTGAGCTATCTGCATTGTCTTCTTAGTTGAGAAATTAAGTTTTCTCGCTGCGTCCTGCTGCAAAGTTGAGGTTGTAAAAGGAAGTGGTCCCTTCTTAACTCTCTCTCCATTTTTAATAGAAGAGACAACAAAGTCATTCTTAGCAATAGTATCCTTAATCTTCTTCATTTCCTCAGCAGAGTGAATGTCTAGTTTTCCCTTGGAATTACCGCTGAACTTAGCAATTAAAGGCTTCTTAACACCCTTTTCATTAATCTCTGCCTCTAGTGACCAATATTCCTCAGGGATAAATGCATTTATCTCTTCTTCTCTGTCACATACTAAGCGCAAAACCACAGACTGAACTCTACCAGCTGAAAGCCCTCTCTTTATCTTAATCCATAACAAAGGACTAATCTCGTATCCAACGACTCTGTCTAACACACGTCTAGCCTGCTGAGCATCTACTAGGTTCATATCTATCTCTCTAGCATTCTTGATAGATTCCTTGACAGCATTTTTCGTGATTTCATTAAATGTTATCCTGCTGCAATCCTTCTCATTAAGCTTTAACGCATAATATAAATGCCAGCTAATAGCCTCTCCCTCTCGGTCAGGGTCAGTTGCAAGATATACTTTGTCTGCATCCTTTACCTTTTTTCTAAGCATCGCAAGGGTCTCACCCTTACCTCTGATTGTAATATACTGTGGCTCATAATCATGCTCAATATCAATACCCATCTTACTTTTAGGCAGGTCTCTTACATGACCTGCAGATGCAACCACTTCGTATTTGCTGCCTAAAAACTTCTTTATTGTAGATGCCTTAGTTGGTGACTCCACAATCACTAAGTGCTTACCCTTAGATGAGCTCTTAGACTTAGATGAAGTTTTTTTGCTTGTCTTAGCCTTGCTTTTAGTTGTATTTGCCATATATACGTCTCCTTAAAGTACACATATCTCATAATATAATACCTAGCATTATTCACTAAACGTTTTCAACTATACAACACTTTTATTTTTTTGACAAGTGCAAGAATTTGAAATTTTAGTTGAAACACCTTATAGCACGTAAAAATTTTTATTTATATATGTAGGAATAAAAATTTTTTAATAATATTATTTTACCAGCTTTTAAAAAAACTATATTACAACCGAATAATAGCTGCCATTAACTCTCTTAACAAGCCCCATATTTTCTAACTCTAAGAGAATCCTTAGTACTTTAGGCGGTGACATATGACTCTTCTCGATTATTATTTCAACAAATGCAGGGTCTAAGTCAAGCATCTCATAAATAAAACGCTCCTCCTTAGAAAGCTTGGCATCAACATGCAGCCTAATATCATCAGGTTCTTTATCAAGCTGCCTATACTCATCTAATATATCATCAAGATTCGTAACTAGCTTTGCACCATTTTGGATCAACCTGTTACAGCCTAAACTTAAAGCTTCACCGTTCCTACCCGGTATCGCAAATATGTCTCTTCCAAGCTCTAAACCCTGATCGACTGTAATAAGTGTTCCAGATTTTTCCCTTGCCTCAGTGACAAGTATGCCATCAGACATAGCCGCTATTATTCTATTTCTTATCGGAAAAAGTCCAGCACTAGGCTTGGTATCTAATCCATTTTCAGACACGATTCCACCCTTCTCTTTCATTTGCTCATAAATGTCGTAATTCTCTTTAGGATAGCAAATGTTAATGCCAGAGCCCAAAACTCCTAAGGTATAGCCGCCTGCTTCTAGCGCTCCCCTATGCGCCATTGAGTCTGCGCCGTATGCTAGGCCACTTATGACATTTACGCCATTTTTTGCTAACTCTCTAGCAAAATATCTAGCCATCTCTAAACCGTAATTACTAGCCTGTCTTGCACCAATGATTGATATATTTAAGTTTTCTTTTTTAGGGAGCCTACCCATGACATACAGTCCTATAGGCTTATCATAAAGCTCCCTTAACTTGTCAGGATATCTCTTATCTTCAAGATGAATAAAGTTTATGTTCTTATCTTTAATCCTCTCATAATTTCTTTTTATCTCATCGGAGTCTTTGTTCAATAAAAATGTCTCTGCTTTATGCTCTATAACATTTTCTAATTCAGTCTTAGATGCATTAAATATTGCCTCGATATCGTCAAATGAATCAAGCAGTTTTCTTACACTAGTTGAACCTATTCCTTTAATATTAACCAGCCTAAAATAATCCCATTCTGTATTAGCCATATAATCACCCTATTCCTTCCAAAACTTAAGATTGCCATTGTGATAGATTAAAGCTTCGCATAAATCCTCTTCTCTAATATCAGAAGAGTCATTCATATCGGCTATAGTCCTTGAAACCTTTAGGACTCTGTTGATAGCTCTTGCACTTAAATCGTACTGCTTAGCAGCCTTCATAAAAAAAGCCTCTTCAGCTTTGCCAAGCTTACAAAATTCTTCTATCTGCTTTGTGTTAAGCTGTGAATTAAAGCACAAATCATAATTTTTATATCTCTCCTTTTGAATCTTTATTGCCTTAATTACCCTATTTCTTATCTCTAAAGAACTCTCCTCCTTAGTATCGCTTCTTAGCTCATTATAAGAGACTGGCTTGGTCTCAACACACATATCCATCCTGTCTAGCATAGGCTGACTGATTTTAGATAGATACTTTCTTATTTGAGCATCGGTGCACCTGCATTTTTTTCTATCAGGAAAATAACCACAAGGACAAGGATTCATAGCCGCTACAAGCATAAAATCTGCAGGAAATGTATAAGAAGCGCTTACTCTTGATATAGTTACCTTCTTGTCCTCTAAAGGCTGTCTCATAACTTCAAGCGCCTCTCTGCTAAACTCAGGAAGCTCATCTAAAAATAAAACTGCATTGTGAGCTAGACTCATCTCACCAGGCAGTGGGTTAGAGCCCCCACCTGTTAGAGCGCGTGATGATAAAGTATGGTGAGGAGACCTAAAAGGCCTTTTTGTGATAAGTGACTGACCCTTATTCAACAAGCCTTTTACACTATAAATCTTTGTTATCTCTATACTTTCCTTAAGCGATAAGGGCGGAAGAATTGATGGTAAGCATTTAGCAAGCATTGATTTACCCGCACCCGGTGGGCCCACCATTAAAATGTTATGAAAGCCCGCTGCAGCTATTTCTAAACCTCTCTTAGTAAATGCCTGTCCCCTTATTTCAGAAAAATCAGGGCCATCATTTTCTGTGTTTAAAAATAATTCTTCAATGTCCTGATGGAAGGCTTTAATCTCACTGTCTTCGCCCTTAACAAGCTTTACAACTTCTGACAGCTTAGTAGCACCATATACAGTAATGCCGTCAACAACTCCGCCCTCGTATACATTTTCATATGGGATAATAGCCTTTTTAACGCCTTTTAATTTGGCGCTAGAAAGCATAGGTAAAACCCCGTTAACAGGGCGTATTTCACCATTTAAGGCTAATTCACCTATAACTATAGTGTCTTTTAAGAAATCATCTGGAATATCCTCGATAGCTGTAAGAATGGCAAGTGCAATCGCCAAATCAAACGCTGTGCCTGCCTTATGAATATTAGCAGGGCTTAGATTAACTGTGATTCTCTTAGCAGGAAGCGTAAAATCAGAATTCTTAAGAGCAGTTCTAACACGCTCTCTAGCCTCCTTAACCTCTGAACCTAGATAGCCCACCATCTCAAACATAGGTAGACCATTGCTGACATCAACCTCGACGTTAATGTCAAAACCCTCGACACCAAGAACGGTGCCAGACAAAATATGACTATACATATATGTACTCCTTCTCGCTCTCCAAGCACAAAAGGTACATATCGTATAGCCATAATATCAAATACTTATATAAATGTCAAAATGAATTAGATAGTTTTGTCTTTATTAAGAATCTTCTCTATCTCATTCATAAATGTATTAACGTCCTTAAACTCTCTATATACAGAAGCAAATCTTACATATGCAACCTCTTCAAGATCCATTAACACTTCCATAACAATCTCACCAATATCTGAGCTCTTAATCTCCTTAAGCTCCATGTTAAAGATGCGATTCTCGATGTCATCCACGCATTTTTCAATCTGCTCAACAGATACTGGTCTCTTGTGGCAGGATCTTAATATACCCTTCTCAATCTTAGCGCGATCATAAGGCACTCTTGTATTATCCTTCTTGATAACAATAAGTGGAATAGATTCTATCTTCTCATAGGTAGTAAATCTCTTACCACACTTCTCACACTCTCTTCTACGTCTGATAGAATTGTTGTCATCAGCTGGTCTCGAATCTATAACCTTAGTACTATCGTGGGCACAAAACGGACATTTCATATACTTACTCCTTTAATAAACTAATTATTTACAAAGAATATACTTCTCTTAGATAATTATAGTTGTTTTTACAGTAAACGGTCAAGAGAAAAATCGCATATTTTGATATTTTTATTCTATGAATATACAATATTTTGTATCATAAAATTAAAATATGTGTTAGAATATCATAGAAATTCAAAGAAAAAAGGATATGATTTTATGGAAAAGAAAAAGAAGTCAAGCTTTTCAATGTATATTGACTCACTAAAAAGTGACCTTGATCTCGAAAAGGAAACCATGTCTAAGATGGAGACTAAGCGCGAAAAAATAGGCTATTTTTTGTACTATCACAAGTGGCATTTACTCATCGCATTAGTTTGCCTTGTAACTATAGTATATTTAGTATTCACATTGGCAATTAGCAAGAAATCTATCTACTATTGCTTAGTTATTAACGACAGCTATAACAAGGTATTTCCTGCAGAACTAGACAAAGAGTTTAGCGAAGTAATTGATTATGATCAAAAGAGAGAAAAGATTAATGTAGCCTTATATTCCACTGATGTAACTAACTACGAGCCTGGCTATTACGGTGGTGACAGCGGAATGCAGGGAATATTTTCTCTCATGATGGACAATCTTATAGACTCGATGATTGCAGAGGAAAAAGAATTAGCCTGGTTTGCTAAAGACGACAATCTCTGCAACCTAAAAGAAGTTTTACCTTCAGATCTTTACGAGAATCTAGAAGACAAGATGATTTATCTAGAAAACAGTTCTGGGGATGCTGTTGCAGCTGCTATAGATATTAGCGATACCACTCTATATAAAGAAGGCAAATCTAACCTTAAATCTCCAGGAATCGCTATCTTTGTAACTACAACTCACCTAGAGGACGACATAAACGCCATCAAGTATATATTTGACTACAAGGATAATTGAGCATCAGGAGGATTTGATTTGGGACGTTATTTTGGTACAGACGGTTTTAGAGGCGAGGCAAATGTTGACTTAAATGTCAACCACGCCTACAAAATCGGCCGTTATTTAGGATACTATTTTGGAAAAGAGAGACCTGCTAAGGTTGTAATCGCTAAGGATACAAGATTATCTGGTTATATGTTTGAATACGCTTTGGTATCAGGTCTTATGGCAAGCGGCGCAATGACATATCTCTTGCACGTTTCTCCTACCCCATCAGTTTCATATACTGTTGCTAGGGGCCATTTTGATTGTGGAATTATGATTTCAGCAAGCCACAATCCATTTTATGACAACGGAATCAAGATTATTGATAGCGAAGGAAGTAAGCTTTCACCAGAAATCGAAAACAAGATTGAAGAATACTTTGATGAAATGGTTGATAGTCTTCCGTTTGCAACTAAGGACAAGATAGGTAAGACCATAGATTACGAGGCTGGAAGAACAAGATATGTAAGATACTTAGGCTCTCTTCCTGAGTGCAGATTTGACGGAATGAAGATTGCCTTAGATTGTGGTAACGGTGCCGCTAGCGCACTTGCAAAGCCTTTATTTGACCGACTTGGCGCTGAGACTTATGTTATTCACAACCAGCCTAACGGTATGAATATCAACTTAAACTGTGGCTCAACCAACCTTAGTGATTTGAGTGAATATGTTGTTAACAACGGCTTTGATGTTGGATTCGCCTATGATGGCGACGCTGACAGATGCTTTGCCGTAGATGAAAATGGCAATAAGATTGACGGCGATATGATTATGTATATGGCTGCTAGATTTCTTAAATCTAAAGGCAAGCTTACCAACAACACTGTTGTAGCCACTGTCACGTCCAATTTAGGCTTGAATTTAGCCCTAAAGGATAATGACATCAATCTCATACAAACCGATGTTGGCGACAGAAATGTTGCCCTAGAGATGTTTAACAACGGCTACGCAATCGGTGGTGAGCAAAGCGGTCATATAATCTTTGGAGAATATGCCAAAACAGGTGACGGCCTTATGACATCACTTATGATAGCTGACATTATGAGGCAGGAGGATAAAGCATTATCAGAACTGGTATCTGGCATTAGCATTTACCCTCAATTGACTGTCAATGTTCCTGTATCAGACAAAAAAGCTGCTCACAACGAGCCTGAATTACTAGCAGAGGAACAAAAGATTCTAAAGGAAATGAATGGCAAAGGCCGCATTTACTTAAGAGAAAGCGGAACTGAGCCAGTCTTAAGAATAATGGTTGAGGCATTGACTGACGAATTATGCCATTCATATGCCAACAGACTAAAAGATATACTTATAAATAAAGGCTATAAAAAAGAGGGTTGACAATAGTCACCCCTTATATAAATCATGTTCAATTATATATTCTTTAACACTATCAGGAACTAAATCATCTATTGATAGTCCTTGTTTTACTCTATTTCTGATATCTGTTGAAGATATTGGAATATCAGGACTATTTAGCATAATAATCTTATCAGCAAATGAAAAGCTGTCACGCTTTTTAATGCAGGACTCATAGTCTCCATCTCCTCTAATTGCAACCAAAAGATAAGCCAAGGATGCAATCTCATCAGGACATCTCCATTCTTCAAAATAAAGCAGAGAATCAGCTCCCATAATAAAGTAAAATTCATCATCAGGCTGTAACTTATGAAGCTCCCTTAAGGTATCAACAGTGTAAGTTGCGCCCTCTCTTTTAAGCTCTAAGTCAGAATAAATAAGCTTATCAGAGTTTTTTACTGCAAGCTTTACCATATCAGCCCTGTCATCATTATCCGATTCAAGAATCTCCTTATACTTAGGATTTCTATTAGGCATAATTAAAATGTAGTCAAGCCCCATGCTTTTTAGCGCTTCATTTGCAATAGCTAAATGCCCGTTATGTATAGGATTAAAGCTTCCGCCTAATATGCCAACCTTACTCATACAACCACCATCACTTTAGTTCAATCTTAGGGTCCTTATTGTTGCGCTTATATAGAACTATCTTCTTACCTATAACCTTAACAACAGTAGAATGAGTGCGCTCTGCAATAAGATTAGCAATATCCTTAGGATCATTGGCGCAGTTTTTTAGCACTCCTATCTTGATAAGTTCCCTCTTTTCTAACGCCTGAGCAATACCCTCTATCATTTCAGGAGTAACACTGCCCTTACCCACATTAAAAATCGGGTCAATTGAGTTAGCTAAACTCATTAATTTAGCTCTTTCTTTACTATTTAGTGACATAACTTCTCCTATTCATAATATTCAAATTCAAGGTCAGATACTCTTACAGTATCGCCCTCTTCAAGGCCTAAAGCCTTTAACTCTTCAATAATTCCATTGTCCTTCATAAACTTCTGGAAGAAGTCAAAGCCTCTCTCATCATCAAGGTTAGTGTAGCCAAGCATTCTCTCTACTCTCTCACCATTGACGCTAAACACATGCGGCTCTGGATTCTCACAGATAATAGGATCATCGTTATCATTGTCAAAGTTAAGTTCAAATTCCTGTTCAAACTCTAACGTCTCTCTTGGGCACTGCTTTAAAAGCTCTGCGATGTGATACTTAAGCTCTTTAACGCCCTCTCCGCTTACAGCAGAGATAGGATAAACCTTAACGCCTGTTGGCTCAAATTCTTTTCTGATTGCACTTACAGCCTCATCAATGTCAAATAAGGCATCAATCTTATTAGCAGCGATAACCTGTGGACGAGTAAGAATCTCAGGATTGTAGCTCTCAATCTCTTTATTGATAGCCTTGATATCAGCAATAGGGTCTCTACCCTCTACTCCTGCGGCATCAACCATATGAACGATAACTCTACATCTCTCAATATGTCTTAAGAATTCTAAGCCTAAACCAATTCCCTCTGATGCGCCCTCAATAATACCAGGAATATCAGCGATACAAAAGCTGTCCTCGCCTAAATCAACCATACCCAGATTAGGATTAAGAGTCGTAAAATGATAGTTGGCAATCTTAGGTCTGGCGTTGGTTGTAGCACTTAAAAATGTAGACTTACCAACATTTGGAAAGCCCACTAATCCTACATCCGCAATAACCTTAAGCTCTAGAGTCACCATTAATTCCTGCGCTGGTTTACCAGGCTGAGCATACTTAGGCGCCTGCATAACAGAGGTAACATAGTGCATATTACCCTTGCCTCCACGGCCTCCTTTAAGCAAATGCTGGGGTTCAGTCTTGTTAGCCATATCAAGTATTACCTTACCCGATTCAAAGTCCTTAATGACCGTTCCAGGAGGTACCTTTAAGATGATATCACTGCCATTCTTACCATGGCAGCGTCTCTTGCCACCTTCCTCGCCGTCTCCAGCCTTATATTTTTGTTTATGGCGGTAATCATTTAGGGTATTCATACCCTCATCAACGACAAATATAACGTCGCCACCATTACCACCGTCGCCTCCGTCAGGGCCACCGTCAGGCACATAAAGCTCTCTTCTAAAGCTCACATGCCCATCTCCGCCCTTGCCGGAGCTAATATATATCTTAGCTCTATCCGCAAACATAACATATCTCCATAAAAAAATAGGGCTGTCAATTAAGACAGCCCTAAAAAAATTACTTGCTCTCAACTGGATAGATAGAAACCTGCTTCTTATCTCTACCCTTTCTCTCGAAACGAACAACTCCATCTGTCAAAGCAAATAAGGTATCATCTCCACCAATACCTACATTGACACCAGGATGAATCTTGGTACCACGCTGTCTGTATAAAATGTTACCAGCCTTAACAAACTGTCCATCTGCTCTCTTCGCACCAAGTCTCTTAGACTCAGAATCTCTACCGTTCTTAGTAGAACCCATTCCTTTCTTATGTGCGAATAACTGAAGGTTTAACTTTATCATTACTACACCTCCTTTAAGGTTATCTTCAAATAATCATTGCCGTACTGATCGATAACTGAATACAATCCTAACTTAAGTGAATCAAGTAATAATTTACAATCATCAGCATAGTGTTCTAAAAATGTTACAACAAAGCTATTGTTCTTACCCTCATCCATCTTAAAACTACAGTCAGTAAACTTCTCAATAGAGTTAAGCGTATTGGTAAATAGCATTGAAACTGCAGAACAAACTATATCATATCCTGAATCAGCATATCCGGCATGTCCTTCAAATTTCATCTTCGAAATATACCCCGAAGAATCTTCAAAAAATGTTACTTTAATCATGATAATTAAGCGTTAATCTTGTCGATTGTAAGCTTAGTATAAGCCTGTCTGTGACCATTCTTCTTGTGATAGCCGAGCTTTCTCTTGTACTTGTAGACTGTAACCTTCTTGTCACGGCCTTCTTCTACAACAGAAGCCTCAACACTAGCACCAGCCACTGTAGGGTTACCAATCTTAACATCAGAATCGCTTACTAAAAGCACCTGATCGAAGGTATACTTATCACCCTCGCTAAGACCAAGCTTCTCAACCTTAATGGTATCACCCTCGGAAACCTTATACTGCTTTCCGCCTGTTGCTATAATCGCGTACATATAGCACCTCCTAAATAAATCTCGCCAGCGTCGGTGGCATAAAGCACTTAAACCTAACTGAGCGGCATACCGTAGTATATTAACATTTGTAAAAGCTTATGTCAAGCGAAAAATCTTATAGATTCTTTATTCTCTTGATAGCTTCAACGCTATTTTCATAAGTTCCAAATGCAGTAAGTCTAAAATAGTTCTCTCCGCTAGGACCAAAGCCAACGCCCGGAGTACCAACAACATTGGCAGTCTTTAATAGTAAGTCGAAGAATTCCCAGCTTCCTAAGCCGTCTGGAGTCTTCATCCAGATATATGGAGCGTTAACTCCACCATAAACCTCATATCCAGCAGCAATAAGCTCGTTTCTAAGATATGTAGCATTTGACATATATTTAGCGACCTGAGCCTTAATCTCAGCCTTACCTGACTCAGAATAAACAGCTTCTCCCGCTCTTTGAACAATATATGGAGCTCCGTTATACTTAGTTCCATGTCTTCTTGCCCATAGTGGATGAACTGCCTCGCCGCTTGCCTTAAGTCTCTTTGGAATGACAGTAAAACCAAGTCTCATTCCGGTAAAGCCAGCATTTTTTGAAAATGATCTAAACTCAATTGCACAGTCAAGCGCACCCTCGCACTCATAAATGCTGTGTGGCATTGTAGCGTCAGTAATATACGCCTCATAAGCTGCATCATATAAAATGATAGCTCCAACCTTAAGAGCATAATCAACCCATTTTTGAAGGTTTTCCTTGCTGATTCCTGTACCTGTAGGATTGTTGGGATAGCAAAGATAGATTAAATCAGGTGTTTCTTTTGGAAGCTCTGGTGTAAAGTTATTATCAGAAGTGCAAGGCATGTAAATGACATTGCTCCACATAGTTGTATCAGGATTATAAGTTCCTGTTCTTCCAGCCATTACATTAGAATCAACATATACAGGATAAACAGGGTCACATACAGCTATCTTAGAGTCAGCGCCGAAAATCTCCTGGATATTTGAGCAGTCACTCTTTGCTCCATCAGAGACAAAAATCTCATCAGGATTGATGTCACAGCCTCTTGACTTGTAATCATTTTCAGAGATTGCATTTCTTAAGAAGTCATAGCCCAAATCAGGAGCGTATCCTCTAAAGGTCTCCTTTACAGCCATCTCATCAACTGCCTTATGAAGGGCCTCAATTACTGATGGGATAATTGGCTCTGTAACATCACCAATACCAAGTCTTATGATATTAGCATCAGGATTGTTAGATGCATATTCATTGACCTTCTTAGCGATAGTTGAAAATAGGTAATTTCCAGGGAGCTTAAGATAATTCTCATTAACTGTAACCATAATAAATTCCTCCAAATATTGATTATTCTAGTGTTTTGGCCTTGTAATTGTTATATTTACATAGATTATTAAAATGCTAACACAAACCAAACTTGAATAATCTTACAACAAATCCTTCATTTTATCAAGGTTTTTTTGATAAAAACTCGATAAAATGAAGGATTTTGATTTACCTCCATCCAGATGGAATTTTATTTTTGATATTTCCGTTTAGGGCCTTACCCCAACCAACAGCGTAATTATCTACTGTTACAGCCACATAGCCCTTATCAAGAGCCTCTTCATAGCTTATTGTCTCTCCTTTTAGGAATTTATCTATTCTTATGTCATCTGCTTTAAGACTCACATAAGAGCCTTTGTCAAAATACCCTATCGCTTCAATAAAAGGCTGGCTAGGCTCAAAGCGGTTCTTCTTCTCATCTCCAAGATATACGCCAGACCTTAGTATTCTTAAGCCTCTGACATCTGCCATATCCTTAGGTGCTAGATATAGTCTGCCATCATGTAGTTCAAGCCTTGACTCATCTATATCAATATCATAGCTCTTAAAGAACTCCCTAGCCTCATCGCTTAACTTAGCTCCCTTATATGGGTATAAACCGTAAGATTCAATATAGTCATCAGGGTCATAGTCTATATTAAGCTCATCAAGCTCTGATCTTAAACGTTTTTTTAGTAGGGCAACGTAATGACCTTCACCCTTAATCCTGTGTGGCCAAAGCCTTCTAGTTAGCCTTAAATCTTCAAGTGGAAGGTCAAGATTCTTATATTCATCACTGACCCATTCAGGATGACCTGTGTCAAAGCCTTCATATATAGGGAGCTTTACAATCTCCATATAAGGACAGCATTTTAGCAAATGTAAAACGCTCTCCTCATCCTCTAAAGGCGAAAATGTACAGGTAGAATAAAGCATCATTCCGCCCTCTCTTAAGAGCTTGGCTGCTGTTACTATAATATTCTTTTGGATGTCTGAATAATATTCACAGCCTGTCTGCTCCCAGTTTCTTATTATGGAATTCTCTTTTCTAAACATGCCCTCGCCTGAACAAGGGGCATCGATTAAGATTTTGTCAAAATAGCCCTTGCATTTGCCTATAAGCTTAACGGGATCTTCTGATATTACAACTGAATTGGATATGCCAAATAGTTCTATATTCTTTAGTAAGGCTCTTGCTCTGCTCTGGCTTATGTCATTAGAGTAGAGAATGCCTGTGTTATTAAGCTTGGCTCCAAGCTCAGTAGACTTGCCGCCTGGCGCTGCGCACATGTCTAGCACCCTGTCTCCCTCGCTTATAGGAAGCATAGCTGCTGGTGACATGGCTGAAGGCTCCTGAAGATAATATAGTCCCGCCGCATAGTAAGGGTGCTTAGCTGGCTGATATTTATCAGCATCATAGTAAAAGCCGTTGTCAGTCCATTCTACATGGCTAAGCTCAAATGGCGAAATTTTAAGAAAATCCTCAACCGAAATCTTAAGAGTATTAACCCTTAAGCCCTGGTATCTTGCCTCATCAAAACAGGCGAAGTAAGCATCTGCTTCCTCGCCTAATTGTTTAGTTATTCTATTAATATAACTCTCTGGTAATTTCATAATTAAATCCTATCTGTCAAATGCTATCAGGCATACTCTGTGCCTTATAGCTTTGAGCAATCATATCAAGCTGCTTAGAATAATGCTTAAGTTCATCAAGATCTGAGCTGGAATAAATCCTGTAGAATTCTTCTTGTATCTTCATGACCTCTCGCTTATTGGCAACCTTGTATAGATTCTGAATATTGTTTAGTATCTCTGAAACCAGCTCGTCCTTCATATGGAATGAATTCTGCGCATCCATAATCTCGTCACGGACATAATTCATCTCCTCATCTAAGACAATGATAGCCTCAGAAGCGTTAGACAGCTTGTTTTTAAGGTGCTCTGGAATATTGCCCTTGTACTTATACTGAAGCGAATGCTCAATCGTAGCCCAAAAATTCATGGCAAGCGTCCTAATCTGAAGCTCCGCCTTAATCTCTTTAGGACCCTGATTGGTGTTAACAGTATAATAAACGATAATGTGGTAGCTTCTATATCCGCTCTCCTTCATATGGCTGATATAGTCCTTCTCGCTCTTGATACGCATATCCTGCCTAGAGCGAATAATCTCAACAACCTTGTCAATATCCTCAACGAATTGGCAAATGATACGAATACCGGCAATATCCTCAATCTTATCCTCTATCTCATCTAAAGATATATTCTTCTTTTGCACCTTGTCTAAAATACTAGAAATGCTCTTAACACGGCCAATAACAGTATCTATTGGAGAGTATTGATTATAGTTTCTATGCTCTCTGATTATATGATTAAATTTGACTAGGAGTTCATCCACAGCCAAATAATATGGATCTAGAATCTCACGCCATAGCTTAATATCCACAATCAACACCACCTTAAAGTAAAAAATAGCGCTCCGAACTAACGAAGCGCCATAATACTAACAACCTGCATTAATCTCCTCAATAATCTTAGGGAGAAGCTCATCAACCTTGTCATTATCTAACTGGCATGTACCGGCATTCTTGTGGCCACCACCGCCATACTTAAGACAAAGCGCTCCAATGTCAAAATTAGAAGACTTATTAACAATAGACTTACCAATCATAACAGCGGTATTCTGCTTCTTAAATCCCCAAGAAACATGAATAGAAATCTGTGTCTCAGGATACATTGCATAAACTAAGAAACGGTTACCTGTGTAGATAGTCTCTTCATCTCTAAGTGGAAGAACAATAACCTTGTCATGAATCTCATGAATACGCTCAATCTGGGCCTTAAAGAGTTCCTGCTGCTCAAAGTATAAATCCACTCTCTCCTTAACATCAGGAAGCTTTAATATGTCCTGAATTGGATGCTCTACACAATAATCTATCAAATTCATCATAAGCTCATAGTTAGAAACGCGGAAATTACGGAAACGGCCTAAACCAGTACGCGCATCCATAAGATAGCTTAAGAGTACCCATCCCTGTGGATTAAGGATATCTTCCATAGTGAACTGAGCTGAGTCAGCCTTGTCAACTGCCTCCATAATCTCATCAGTAATTCTTGGAAGGTTCTTAGCACCGCCATAATAATTATAAACAACTCTTGCAGCAGATGGAGCATCTGGTTCGATATAATAATTGTCCTTAGGACCACCAACACGCTCAATCTCACTCTCATGATGGTCAAATGCTAAACCAACGCCAGGAACATATGGCAAGTTAGTAGTAATATCATTCTCAGTAACCTCAATAATACCATCCTGCATATCCTTAGGGTGTACAAACTTAATATCATCAATAATATCAAGCTCCTTAAGAATCATAGCACATACAAGTCCATCAAAATCGCTTCTAGTAATCAATCGTTTCTTTTCGCTCATACTTATAGTTACCTCCACATAACCCAGATTTATTAGAATCACAAATGGTGGTTAAAAAACGCACCCATATTGCATATATTGTACTACATATTGTTATATTTTGCAATGAAAATCACTAAATATCACACTGTTTAATCGCCTAAAAATTCATAGAGTGGCTTTTTAATTTTTTTCCTTGTAATCTCAACCAATCCAAGCTCGGTAATATCAACTAACCTCGCGTGAACAGGGTCTTTTATGAGTTCCTTTTTAAGTGTGCTCATAAGTTTCTCTTTATGTTCTTCGTCATCCATATCGATAAAGTCGACTATTATTATGCCTGAATAATTCCTTATTCTAAGCTGTCTTGCAACCTCATAAGCAGCCAAAATATTGGTTTCAAATACATGTCTCTCTTTAGAATGCTTATCCTTCATACTCTTGCCAGTGTTGACATCTATGACATTTAAGGCCTCAGTGTGTTCAATCACTAAATAGCCACCATTCTTAAGCCAGACATTTTTCTTGCTCGCAGAATCTATATGCTTTTTTAAGTCATATAGCGCCGCAAGACTGATAGTATCATCATCATAAAATCTAATATCAGCCTGTCTCGTTCTTAAGCTGTTTGTATGACTTAAGCAGTCGTAGCATTTCTTTCTATCAGTAATAATATAGCCCTCGTCAGCATTGGCGATATCGTTAATAAGTGCTGCTCCATCTCCCTTAAAATCGTATAGACAGACGTTAGCCTTAGAGGTCTCAGCCCTCTTTAAAATATTAAATAAAATCGCCTTAAGATTGTAGGCTTCAATAATCAATTCTTCCTTACTAGCCTTAGCTCCACTGGTTCTTACTACATAGCCATAGGGCTTAAGTTCAATACTAGAGAGCTCATCCATACTATAATCAAAGCCGTTAAAGTATTCTTTAATCCTATCTCTATCCTTGCTAGAAAGCTTCTTAGAGACACCTATTCCAGCCAGCTGATAGGTGAGAACAAGATTCTCCCCATAAATACTAAGTTCTGACGAACAGGCTGCATTTTTAGACTTAAGGGCATCCCTCTTAACCTGAACAAGCATAATATCACCAGAATGCGGATGATTATCATTCTTGCGGTTTAAGAAAATGCCACGCTCATTGTCATCTAAATCATAGTATAGCGTAGTCTGATTGTAGCTTAAAAAAGCACCATTAATATTGTCTACAATATTAGCAACCCTAACAGTGTAAATACCATTAAGCCTAACTTCATCTTCATCAGCCGGCGTATAACTAGTAATTTCAGCCAATTCATCATTTTCAAAGCTAAATGCTAAAACCTTATCTTCAATTTTGCTAACAACAGCATGTTTTTTCAAAATATAACCTATTTAATCTTTCTAAAATTCTTCTTACCCTTCTTGATAACGATAGGCTCTGCCTTAATCGCATCCTTAGCAAATGTTATAGTAGCGTCATCAACCTTGTCGCCGTTAACGCTGACACCACCCTGCTGAACTGCACGTCTAGCCTCAGCCTTAGATGTTGTAAGACCGCTCTTTACTAAAATATCAAGAAGTCCAATATTACCCTCATCATTAAAATCATCATCACTAAGCTCGCACTCAGGCATATCAGCTGCATTTCCTGATGAGAATAATGCCTTAGCACCAGACTCAGCCTTCTTAGCCTCTTCCTCGCCGTGAATCATCTTAGTCAACTCAAATGCTAAAATCTCCTTAGCCTTGTTAAGCTCAGCGCCTTCCCATTTATCCATTGCGTCAATCTCCTCAAGTGGAAGGAAGGTAAGCATTCTTATACAGTTAAGAACATCAGCATCATCAACATTTCTCCAATACTGATAGAAGTCAAATGGGCTGGTCTTATTAGGATCAAGCCAAACTGCACCGTTAGCAGTCTTACCCATCTTCTTGCCCTCAGAGTTTAATAAAAGCTTAATAGTCATAGCAGATGCATCCTTGCCAAGCTTACGTCTGATAAGCTCAGTACCAGCAAGCATATTGCTCCACTGATCATCGCCACCAAACTCAAGATTACATCCGTATTTCTGATAAAGCATATAAAAATCATATGCCTGCATAATCATATAGTTAAATTCTAAGAAGCTAAGTCCCTTCTCAAGTCTCTGCTTGTAGCACTCTGCGGTTAACATACGGTTAACGCTAAAGTGAGCACCAACCTCTCTTAAAACATCAATATAGTTAAGGTCAAGCAGCCAGTCAGCGTTGTTAACCATCATAGCCTTGTCCTCGCCAAACTCGATAAACTTACTCATCTGAACCTTAAAGCAGTCACAATTGTGCTTAATGGTCTCTGGAGTTAGCATTTGTCTCATGTCAGTTCTGCCAGATGGGTCTCCAATCATACCAGTACCACCACCGATTAAAGCGATTGGCTTGTTGCCTGCAAGCTGCAATCTCTTCATAAGACACAAAGCCATAAAATGTCCAACGTGCAAGCTGTCTGCCGTTGGATCAAAGCCTATATAAAATGTAGCC
Organism: Lachnospiraceae bacterium; assembly: GCA_024685635.1. Lineage (GTDB taxonomy): Bacteria > Bacillota > Clostridia > Lachnospirales > Lachnospiraceae > NC2004. The sequence continues at coordinate 18,181 of JAIKVP010000166.1, read as the reverse complement.
TTACCATTATTTATTAAATCCTTAATCAAAGCCTCATCAGTTACCTGAGCTATAAGCCCTCTTGCTACTAACTCATCATAAATAGTCATCAGACTGTCCTCCTAAAAATTAAAAATATACTTAAATATACTATACATATCAACTTAAAATGTCAAGTTATATGCTATTTTACATCATTTGGCTCGCACTCAGAAAATGTGCAGCCCTCAACCTGATAATTACCAAATCTGCTAACCGCACCACCATCAACCATAGCAACGCATTTTTCAAAGGTCGAATTCTTGATGAGGCCCTTTGAACCTGCTAAATAGCAACCTCCACCTCTGTCAGCTCTGCAGTTAACGAACAGGGTATTCTTAATTAAGGCTCTACTACCATAAACCGCCCCGCCAAGGCAGTTATTGAAAATGCATTCGTCACAGAACAAGTCTACAGAATTGTAAATCGCCCTACCCTTGTTAGTATTCTTAAATACAGACGAATACATGCTTATCTTGGTTCCAGTAGCAGCTATACCACCAAACATTCCCATTCCGTCAAATGTAGTCGACTTTATCTCTACAGCGCTGCCATTAATAGTTTCTAATAAATCCTCGCCTGTAAAGTCATAAGGCTTGATTTGACACTGCTCCATTAATAGCCCGCCCGAAAGCTTTAATGTACTATTAAGGTATAAATAGGCATCATGTATATACATTCTCTTAGTAAAATGTAAGGGCAATTCATTGGCAAAATGCGTAGAGCAGTTAATCTCTGTGACATCTACAAAATCGTCAACCGACTCATATCTTTGAACAAGCTCGTCTCTCTCTTCATAATCACTCTCATAGACAAGTCTGTTGACATGCTTCATCGCATCTCCAAGATAATAAATTGAATTGCCAAGCTTGCTTGAATGACATAGTCTAAATCTTGAATCAACTATCTTAACCGGGCTCTTTACATAAATCGCTCCGCCGTAATGTGATCTACAGTGTTCAAAGTCGCAATTACCAATCATACCGCGTTTGGCAGTCGAACTTATTGCTGCACCGTTACCATTTAAGAAGCACTCATAAAAATGACATTTGACAATGACCATTTCATCTCCGTTAAACTCAACAGCACTCTTCATATTGCTCTCGTAAAATGTAGCATCAACCATATCTAGATAGCCTGATTTTTGAAGGATTGCACCACAATAATTTCTGCAATAAAACTTAGAACTTCTAACTATTAAAGAACTCTCTCCAGAAAGCCTGATCATCGAACTAAAGCTGCCGCCGTCATAGGTAAATTCACTGTTAATTATCTCAACCTTAGCATCCTCTACAATAATAGGTGCGCTGAGTTTAAGCTTAACATTTTGAAAGACTACGTGACATCCCTTTGGTATAACTAGAACTTCTCTTAATCTGCACTGACCATTTATATGAACAGTTCTACCAGGATAAAGTGCAGACGTATCAATAACGGATGTATATTCTAATTCTGGAATATAATACCTGACATTTTCTAATGAACAATCCATCTTAAGCTGAGACATGTTGTAATAAACATTCATGCACTCTTCTGGCTTTTCAGACATAGCAGCCTCTATCATGGACCTTATCAGTCTCATCTCTGCCCTGCCAAAATGAAAAAGCTCGCCGTAAATCTCAATAGCCTGCTCTTCCTTGTCTCCAAAGCCGTCGCCAACATAAGATAACATATATAAATCCATAAGAAACATAGTCTGCTTCTTAGGGCTGTCAAGCATCAAAAGAACACGCTCTAAGACCTTTTCCTTATTGCGTGACAAAGAAATAGCAGTTTTGACCTCTTCCTTGCCTAAACCTAAACCAAAGGAAAGAAGCCTTAAGAGTTCAAAATGATCCATAGGTGAAACCGCGTCAGAAAGCTGTGTTTGAAGCAAAACAGCTGCTGCATAATACTCCTTAAACTCTATGCTTTCACTATTAAATTCATGCTTAGGAGAAAGCCAGGTTCTAGTCTTCTCCTTTAATCTCATAAGCGTAGACTTCATTAATCATCTATCCTTCTATAAACATTAAATGTCTCATCCTTCTTAGGCTCCATGCCCTCAAAGCTACAGCCAACAACATCCTGGCCATATCTCTTAAATTCAAAATAAACTGCAGCACCAATAAACTGTGCATAACAGTCCTTAAAATTACACTCTCTAATATGCACACTCTCAGTGGTTGCCGAGTGAAAAGCACCACCGTGCTCTGCTCTACAGTTAGTGAAATTACATCTTAAAATTTCTACCTCAGCGCGTCTTGCTATGATTAGACCGCCATCTAAACATTCTTCAAACTCAGAATCAATACACTCAATAAACCTTCCAGAAAATGCTATCATTCTCCCACCCTGCGAGCGGTAAAAATATGATTTCTCAATCCTTAACCTTCCATCTCTCTGTCTAATTCCAGCACACATATGATGTAGGTCAAATGTGCATTCTGAGATTGATACCTGATGCATTTTCTCTAACTCAATAAGATAGTCCATAGCTCTAGGACTTCCGACTGCCTCAATTAGAGAATTCTGAAAGTCTATGCGTCCTGAATTAACCCTTATCTGTCCGCCGATTTTTAGGTTAGTATTGCTTATATAAAGCATACTTCCATTGGTTACTATAATATCTCCACTTACTGTTGTGGGAGACTCAATACGATATACGCCACCTGTATCAAGAATCAAATCATCAAACTTTCTAGTCTCGCGATAATTCTCGTTCATATAGTACAAAAGCTCGTAATCTATATCATTGCCTGATGCTCTGTATCTCTCAACCAAGCCGTGAGCATTGGCAGAATCTCCCTGCTTGCTCTCCTTCATAAAGCTATTTAAAAATGCCATGGTATTGTCAGACATTTTTAAAAGATATGTAAACTGCTTTATAATCTCATCTGCATACCATGCGCCCCAATCTGCAAACTCGCTAAGCTTAAGTAAGTCAATCATAAAGCATAGTGATATTCTGTTATCAATAGATAAAACCTGAATTAAATAGTCAAATGACTGATCGAAATGATTGTTGATATCTACTATCATTTCCTCACTTACCTGTGGCTCAATTCCCATGGATAGACATACCTTCTTAAAGGGCGCATTTAGCTCATTTATAATCTTCATATTGCCCTTAGCTAAGATGGCAAGACCAAAGCAGTATGTATATTTTTCATTTAAAGAAAAAGAAGCCAAAGGATGGATCGCCTTCCTGTGAACTTCTCTTTTTTGCTTTAGTGTCTCTAATATATCCATAGTTTCACCCCTGACGCATATTGATATCTATAGTCTGGTATGGAATCTCTATTCCTTCTTCGTCGAACTTAAGCTTAATCTGCTCTAGCAAGAACCACCTAGCAGGGAAAAAGTCTTCCGTATCGACATAAACATGAACGCCAATTCTTACTCCGCTGTCGGCTAATTTATCTACAAAAATATGAACGTCCTTATCATTATGAAATCTGTCATCAGTCTTAATGATATTGTCAATTATATCCTTAGCCTTAGCTAAGTCCGCAGAATATGCAATATCTACGGTTATATCTACACGTCTGTCCTCTTCCATTGTGACATTTACAACGCTTGTATTTGAAAGCGAACCGTTAGGAATAATCACAGTCTGCTTATCAACTGTCAAAAGTCTTGTATAAAAAATGTCAATAGAGGTTACAGACCCCTCAATTCCCGGCGTGGTCGTCTTGATATAATCTCCAACCTTAAAAGGTTTAAGAATAAGTATCAAAACACCGCCCGCAAGGTTAGATAAGCTTCCCTGCAGTGACAAACCAATCGCAACACCAGCCGTACCAAGCAAGGTAACAAATGATGTAATCGCAATTCCTAAAACATTGACTGCAGTTAAGAGAACTAATACCTTAAATCCTACATTGGCAAATGAGCATAAAAAGCCAGCTACACTTGGATCAACCTCGCGTCTGTCCATACTCTTTCGCATGATTTTAACGAAAAAGTTAATCAGCTTAAAAGAGATAAAAATGAAAATGAGAACGAAGATTATCCTTGGTACATAAGTATCTATAGCATTGATAAACTTATCTCCCATCTTCTTAAATTCTGACCTAATAAATGTAGCATCCTCTGCTAACTCTGAATTAGAGCTAGCAGCGATTGCCATAAAGTTTAATAAATACATATAAATTCATATCCTTAATTATTTGTCGGAATCAGTCTTTTTGGCTGTTGAAGCCTTTTTTGTAGTTGAAGTTTTCTTGGCTGTTGAAGCCTTTTTTGCTGTTGAAGTCTTCTTGGCTGTTGAAGTCTTCTTGGCTGTTGTTGCTTTTTTATCTGTTGTAGCAGTAGCCTTCTTAGCCTCAGTCTCCTTCTTAGCCTCAGTCTCCTTCTTACTGTCTGTCTCTTTCTTAGCAGTATCATTAGACTTCTTGCTTGTTACTTTCTTAGCAGCAGAACTTGCAGCCTTACCTGCATCAGAAGCCTTTTTAGCTACTGTAGAAGCAGCCTTAGTTGCTGTGTCTGATGCCTTCTTAGCTGTGTCTGAAGCTTTCTTAGCAGCGCTTGAAGCAGTCTTAGAAACGCTTGTAGCAGCTTTAGATACAGTCTCTTTAGCCTTCTTAACAGTTGAAGTCTTCTTAGTTGTCTTCTTAGTTTCAGCCTTAGTCTTCTCTTTAACTTCCTCCTCAACTAATTTAGCCTCTGCCTTCTTAGTTGTTGTCTTCTTAGCAGTTGTAGAGTTAGAAAGGTTGTACTTATATACAGAGAATGAAAATGCAGCAACAGTTGTAGTAATAGACTGACTTCTCTCATCACATACCTTGTCAGCACTCTGTCTCATACGAGAGTTAACATTGCCCTCGCCACCATAAATTGTAGCATCAGAGTTAAATATCTCTTTATATTTACCCTTATAAGGAACACCAATCATAAAGCCCTGATAGTCTTCTGCAGAGAGATTGAGAACAAATACCAAAGTATCATCCTTCTTCTTGGTCTTTCTAGTAAATACTAATATTCCGTCCTTAGCCTTGATTGTGTTAATCCACTCAAAGCCGACATCATCATAATCAAGAGCTGATAAAGCTGGCTCCTCCTCATATAAAGCATTAATATCCTTCTTATATAACTTTAATTCGTCATCAGTATCCTGATTCATATACATATATTTCTTACCTGGCTGTGTCATCATATAACCAAGCCAAGCCTTGTAAAATGCCTTCTTTTGGATATCATTTCCTGCAATCTTCTCAATAAGAGGATTAGAAAATGCTATATCATTATGGCTTACACCATACATATAGTTTTCGTTATAAGCATATAATAAGCTAAATGTTAATGCATTGGCTTCATTTCTTCTGTCGACAACGGCAGTCTCAGCGTATCTTAGCATGTCATCGCTCCAGCCAAGATTCCACTTGTAATCAAAGCCAAGTCCTTCTTCCTCGACATCCAAAGTAACATCAGGATAAAGTGAAGAATCCTCAGCAATCATAATAACTCCAGGATTACGCTTGTTCATGATTGAATTGAGATGCTTAAAGAACTCGATTGCATCAAGGTTCTCATTGCTGCCGTAAATGTTAGGTAACCACTCACCATCTGACTTACCGTAATCAAGATAAAGCATTGAAGCAACTGAAGAAATCTTAATTCCATCAACGTGGCATTTTTCAACCCAGAACAATGCGTTAGAGATTAAGAAATTGCTAACCTCTTTGCGGCCGTAGTTGAAATTAAGTGTGTTAAATGCCTGATTGTTGGCTCTTAGTGGATTAGAATCCTCGTAGCATGCGTCTCCATCAAAATAAGCCAAGCCATGCTCTTCCTTACCAAACTGATAAGGCGCCCAGTCAATGATAACTCCGATAGAATTCTTGTGCATGCAGTCAACAAAATACATGAAATCATTGACAGTACCTAAGACTTCAGATACTGAGTAGAAACCGTGAGTCTCATAGCCTAACGATGCACCATTAATAGTATCCATAATAGGCATAAGCTCAACATAATTGTAGTTGTTATCGGATGCGTAAGCTAAAACTGACTCAGCTAAAGTCTTAAAGTTTCTGTCATTAAGCTTGTCGTCAAATGTAAAAGGATTAACCTCTAATACATTCATTGGCTTTTCGAGATTCTTGTTCTTATCTCTAGACTTAATCCATGCGCTATCCTTAAACTTATAGTTAATCTCACTAACCTTAGAAACATCAGAAGGGAAGACTTCATTGGCAAATGAATAAGGATCTGTCTTAGTAAAGACTCTTCCATCTCTGTTTCTAATCTCAAACTTGTACTCATCACCTGCTAAAACACCTGGGATAAAGAGTTCAAATACAGCAGTATCATTTACCCTACGCATAATTGAGCGATTGCCCTCCCACATATTGAACTCGCCTAAAACGCTTACTCTCTGCGCATTAGGAGCCCATACTGTAAAGCAGGTTCCCTTAACTCCGTCAATAGTCTTCACCTGAGCGCCCATAATATCATAAGCATCATAGAGCACTCCCTGTGAAAATGAAGCAAGCTCCTGATTGTCTATTACAGGCTCAAAGCAGTATGAATCCTTGTATTCAAAAACACCACCGTCACGATATGTAGCCCTTAAACGATATGGGAATATCTTCTTGTCATCAGTTCTAAGTGTGAAGAAATCAGCAATACCAGATGCACGCATCTCTAAGACTTCCTTCTTATTCTCGCGCACAACCTCGACCTTTAGTGCATTTTTAACAAATGCATTAATCACAAGACCATCTCCCTCAATATGTGGTCCTAAAATGTGATGAGGATTGTCATGCAAACCGTGTGATATAGCATGTACTTCCTCCCAGTTAATTGAAATCCCGTAATCTCTTCTCATATTAATATCCTCCCATAATTATATTTCGTGAATAAATATACCGCTTCTTAACTTAGGCTCAAACCATGTTGACTTAGGTGGCATCAAAAGACTTGCATCTGCAACACTAAACAGCTCAGCTATAGAGGTTGGATACATACTAAATCCCATACACATGTCAGATTTAGACCTTTTTACTAATTCATCTGTACCCCTAATTCCACCGACAAAATCAACTCTGTCATCAGTTCTTGGATCCTTAATTCCTAAGATTGGATCAAATATATAATCCTGTAACAAAGACACATCTAATCCCTTAACAGGATCATTATTTATTATATCACTTTTTGCCTTAATCTTATACCACGAATTGTCATAATAGGCAAAAAATTCTCCCTTATTTTTAGGGCTTGGTTCTTCACCGCTTTTTTCAACTGTAAAATGCAGAGAAACCTTAGCTATAAACTCATCAAATGTCAAGCCGTTAAGATCTTTAACAACTCTGTTATAAGGCATAATCATTAACTCACTGTCTGGGAATAATACGGATAGAAAATAATTAAACTCTTCACTGCCATCGTAGTCAGGATTCTCCTCTCTTCTCTTTAGTCCAACCTTGACTGCGCTTGCGCATCTATGATGTCCGTCAGCAATATAAATAGCAGACATATCGTTAAATGCTTTAGAAATAGCTAAAACATCCGCTTCATTTGATATTTTCCATACTCTGTGAGTGATATCATCATCAGAAGTAAAGTCATATAAAGGAGCTTCTTTTTCCGTCTTAGCGACTACATCAGCAATAGTTTCATTATGTCTATAAGCTAAGAAAATTGGGCCTGTCTGAGCGCTAAGCGTGTCAACGTGCCTGATTCTATCCTGCTCTTTTTCTTCTCTGGTGTTTTCGTGTTTTTTGATTACTCCGTTTAGGTAATCGTCAATTGAAGCGCAGGCAACTATACCATTTTGAGCTCTGCCATTCATAGTTAACTGATAGATATAATAGGCATTGTCCTGATCCTTAATATATCTCTTATCAGCTATCATTTCCTCTAGCATCGCCTTGCCCTTAGCATAAACTTCAGGAGCATACATATCCTGCGAGTCATCAAACTGAGTCTCAGGTCTGTCAATTCTTAGGAATGAATCGTTATCACCCTTAACAACTTCCTTAGCCTCAAAACGATTGTAAACATCGTATGGAAGGGCCGCAATCTTAGAAGCCATGTCCTCTCTTGGTCTTACTGCTTTGAACGCTTTAATATTTGCCATTTTTATCCTCCTAGAAAAAAAACATCAACATAAAGTATTACTTAATGTTAATGTTTTTTATTAATTAGTATCTAATTGACTCTGATAATACAACTATTAATCTTGTTGTTACTTGATGTAACAGTAATAATTGCAATACCTCTCTTAGACTTAGATGTTACTACACCTTTCTTATTGACTGTCGCTATGGACTTATCTGAACTTTCGTATGTTAATTTAACATTCTTCTCTGTACAGGTTAATTGCCAGCTATAGTTATGCGGGAAGGTAACATCTTCGCTTCTTAATGTCAGCTTGCCAGCCTTCTTAACCTTAACTTTAACCTTGACTGTCTTGCCTGAACTAAGTGTTCCGGTTACATACGCTGTACCCTTCTTAACACCAGTTACATAGCCACTCTTATCAACCTTAGCTACCTTCTTCTTAGATGACTTCCACTTAAGAGCTGTAGTCTTAGAAAGCGCTGGCACAACACTCTTGGTAATCTTCTTCTTGATACCAGTTCCAACACTCATTGAGCTTGGTTTCTCTGTTGAACACTCAGTAGTTGTTGTAGCTTTCTCAGTTGTAGTTACCTTCTCGGTTGTGGTTGTCTTCTTAACCTCAGAGGCCTCTGTTGTAGCCTTCTTAGCTGTTGTTGCAGTTCCTGCAATCACTGAAGATAGTCTATAAAATGTCACTTCAGAAATATCATACTGATAATTCTTGTATGCAAATGTCTCATCACCGATAACCCACTTGTTATTCTGATCAATGACTGTAACAGTCGAACCACTAACCTTTCTTACTATAGACCAATGATTAGAATTAGTCTTAATCTGAGCACAAATATCGCCAACCTTAGGCTTGGCTACTTCCTTGAATGTATCTCCATAGGTAAGTGGAATGCACTTGTGGAAAAGGTTATAAACAGTCTTGCCATAAATTGTCTGATAATATCTGACTACATAGGCATAACAGCCGTATGTCTCGTCAGCTCCGTCGCCCCCGCCTGGGCGATAGTACGCAGGCACGTTCTTGAATGTATCAACAACCTGCTTGTCCTTAGTAATCTTAATCTGCGTTCCTGAAGCAGCATCTGCACTGATAGTATAACTCCCGCCAAAATTAAACACCAATGTAAATGCGATCATGAAGGAAAGCACCCTAAGAGCCTTGTTGTTTCTCATCATTTCACCACCGTTAAAATAATAATCTACCAGTTCCCTATTAGATATATGTAAAAATACACTTATAAATTGTATCATAAAATTGGCCTTTTGAATAGGCTTTTTAAGAAAAAAGTTTAATTTTTAGGGCTTTTAATGGGCTTTTAATAATCATCCATCTATCATAATTATACCTGCGTTTAAGCCGCGTTTTCCAGCTGTGTATCTATGTGAAAAGAATAGATCATGATTCTTAAACGTGCATAAGTTGGTATTATATATATGATTATGGTTTAAGCCTGCGTTAGTTAATATCAACTCATTTACAGCCCACAAATTAAGCATATATTTGCCTTTTGATTTTACGGTTCTGTATAGTCCATCACTCCCATCTGACATATTAATATACTCACAGTTCTTGACTTCATTAATTACATTTTCATCTACCTCATAATTATCCATGCTGATTGAAGGACCTATAAGCGCTCTTATATCTTTAGGATCAGAGCCATATACATCCTGCATTTTATTGACAACTTTCGCTGCGATTCCTGCTACTGTGCCTCTCCAGCCTGCGTGGGCAGAGCCTATTACATTTTTTACCGGGTCACAAAATAAGATTGGAACGCAGTCTGCAGAATAGACAATTAGCGGGATGTTCGCCTCGTTAGTTATCTGAGCATCAACATCTTTGTGGCTTAGATCTCTTGTTATTCCATCGCCTGCATCTTTATTAGTTACTACTAGCACATTAGAATTGTGAATCTGGTTTGGACAGGAAATCCTTTCATAGTCCACTCCTAGCGCATCTGAAAAGCGCTTATAATTCTCAATTACATTTGCTCTCTCATCATCTAGGTAAAGTCCTAGGTTCATGCTTTCATATATGCCAGCGCTCACACCACCAAGCCTGGTGCTAAAGCCGTGAATGATATTTGAAAACGCCCTAAACGCCTCGTTTTCCACGAACGGAACTTCATGGTCTGTGTTTAAGCGAGTGCGATTTCTTAAATCTCCCCTTGAATTGACGCTTTCTATTCTTTTCTTTGCTTCTTCGATGTTAATCATAAGCTTTACCTCGTTTCTTCCACTTTCGCTCTAGCAAGGCGAAGATATGTACTCTACTCACCCTAAATCTTCGCTTTCCCATCTTGCTTCTTACACTTTCGCTCTAGCAAAAGCGAAGATATACACTCTACTCACCCTAAATCTTCGCTTTCCCATCTTGCTTCTTCCACTTTCGCTCTAGCAAAGGCGAAGATATACACTCTACTCACTTAAATTCGTCGCTTTTTATAATATATCACAAATTAGAGGCAAGATAAATTCTCCCCTAGCAAAAAGCAATTGACACCATCCCCCATAAATTATAAAATAAAGCAAGAAATGAGGTGGAATTTATGGATGAGCATTCTAAGAAAATGATAGCGCCAATCGTTATCACTGTAATACTAGTCATATACTATATCTTATACTTCGCCTTTATCATCGCATTTCTACCTGGAATAATACTCAAATTATTAGTCGGTCTTATTCCACTTATTTTCGGAGTAGGCATGATATATGTATGCATAGAAAGAATCAAAGAAATTGAAGGAGGGGAAGAAGATGATCTTAGTAAATACTGATTACATCAGCGGTAAAGAGCTTGAAATGCTTGGCCTAGTTAAAGGTAGCACTATTCAGTCAAAAAATGTAGGAAGTGACATCACACAAAGCCTTAAAACCTTAGTCGGTGGCGAGCTTAATTCTTACAACGAGATGATGAATAACGCAAGAGCTTTAGCAACTAAGCGAATGGTAAATGAAGCAGAGTTATTAAATGCTGACGCAATTGTTAATATTCGCTACTCTTCATCAGCTATCATGGCTGGAGCCGCTGAAGTAATTGCTTACGGAACTGCAGTTAAATTTAAGAACTGATATATTAAATCATAAACTAAGCAGTTTCTAAACACTTATAATAACAAATGAAACAAAAATCCGGTCTCATAATCTAGAGTATAAACTCTAAATTTCAAGACCGGATTTTTCTTGATTTATCTTAATTATCTAATTCAAATACCCTAAACCAGACAGCCATAACTACTCTATAATTGACATTCATGTTAAAGGAATTTCTAAATTATCGATTTAACCTAATTCATCTTCACCTTCTCATCCGGAAGGTACTCAATCAGCATATTCTCTAGCTTATTAGTATCGATCGGTTTAGAAAGATAATCATCAAATCCCGCTTCAATATACTTATCCCTGACACCAGCGATTGCATTGGCGGTCAAACATATAGTAACACTCTCCTGATTTGGATTGTCATCATCCTGCTTTAACTCCTCTAAGGTCTCTATTCCAGACTTCTTAGGCATCATATGATCAATGAAAATGATGTCGTATTTCTTGTCTTTAGTAAGAGCCAAGCCCTCATCTCCACTCTCAGCAGAATCAATCTTAAGCTCTGTCTGCTTTAACAGTCTCTTAAATACAGCAATATTCATCATATTGTCATCAATAACCAAAAGCTCAGCGTCAGGAGCCACAAACTTCGCCTTATACTTTTTGCGATCCTTTGAAACCTTCTCGTAACTAACCTTATTATCTCCAACAGTTTCAGAAGACACAAACTTTTGCTTTATTGAAAATGAAAACTTAGAGCCAATACCATAGACACTGTCAACCTGAATTGTACTACCCATAAGCTCAAGCAAGCTCTTAGTTATACTCATTCCAAGTCCTGTACCTTCAATATGCCTATTTCTCTTCTCTTCAATTCGCTCATATTCAACAAACAGCTTATCAATATCCTCTTTCTTAATTCCGATACCAGTATCCTTAACCGAAACATTAAGCATAATGGCGTCCGGCTCGCCTTTAACATTTTCATAATCAACAGAAAATGTTATAGAGCCTTTTTCTGTATACTTAACAGCATTGGTTAAAATGTTAGTGATAACCTGCTTTATGCGAACTTCGTCACCGTATAGTTTTTTAGGTGTTTTCTCATTTATCTCAAGAACAAATTGAAGTCCCTTAGCGTCAGCTCTTGCTTTAATCATTGAGGCGAGCTCATTAACCGAAACGGATAAGTCATAATTAACCGGCACAATCTCAATCTTGCCAGATTCAATCTTTGAGAAATCTAAAATGTCATTAATGAGATTAAGCAGGGTATTACCAGAATTCTTAATGTCCTCCGAGTATCCTAGAATATTTTCCTCTTTACTCTCACGAAGAATCATCTCATTCATGCCCAACACAGCATTAATAGGCGTTCTAATCTCATGAGACATATTTGAAAGGAAGTCAGATTTGGCCTTGCTCTCAGCAAATGCCTTCTCAGACATTTCAATAAGCTGATCCCTTCTTCTCTTCTCCTCGTCAATTCCTTCAACAATCCATAAAACATGATTAATCGTGCCATCTGGATTTCTTTTTGACACAACAAATCTCAAGCGACACCATACATTGTTGTTGCTTAAGAACTCTAAAGCTATAGTATCCTGCTTTCTCAATCGCTCATTTAGTCTGTTAAAATCAATAAAATCAAGAACATCATTTTTGGAAATCTCGCTGGACATCGAGATTGAAGCCTCTTTTAGAGCCTCTTTAGCATTTGCAATTGGACGCTCTGCTTCCTCTGACTCTAGTTGATCGATTGATTTAATAAGGCTGTAGCTATTTCTCATAACGTCAATGTCAAAAAGTGAGTAAAATGTATTGGCAATTGAAGAAAGCTGCTTGTTTAGCTTATCTGCCATATATAATCTTCTTGAAGAATTGTACATGATATAGGTCAGGATAATAACAATGACTAATACAATGGCAATTGTTGTGACAAGTATCACAATTAAAGGCTTAAATGTACTTGTAGAATTGCTGATTGTAAGGCATTTCCAGCCACTGTCCAAAACCATATTATATATAATATAATGCTCGTTATTATATTCTAATTCAGCGTATTCATCCTCAGAATTATATACAAGCTCCATTACCTTGGCCCAAAAGCCATCCTCAACCTTGCTGTAATCCTTGCCGGCATCTTCTTTGTTAGAATGAGCAACAACTATATCATCGCTGTCTAAAATTACAACATAATCAGAATTGCCAGACTTAACTGCTTCCTCGGTGATAAGCTGAATTCTTCCGAGATTGATATCCATTGAAACCACACTGATTCCGTCAGAAAGCATCTTAGCTATGGACATCATAATAGTACCGGTCTGTGCGTCAAGATATGGATCAATTAATGTGACATTTCCATCATTTTCCCTAGCTTTAATATACCATGGACGAGTTGTGGGATCATAACCAGGATCAGGCACCCAGCCCGCGCCATCAAGATAATCCCCGTTCTTAGTATAAGCATAAATACCAGTAGTATTCTCAAATACTGTGCTCTGAACAGACGTGGTCTGACCAACAATATAATTTAAAATGTCGTCAGCAGACTCGCCATCAACAAGCATTTTCTCCATAGTGTAAGAAGTGAGCTCAACCGCCTCAATACTTGCTGACAAATAATCCCCCACCTGGTCAGAAGTCTTGATAGCGCTCATCTGCCCATCCTTAATAATTGAGCTCCTCTTCTCAACATATATCATTCTATAATAATAAAATATAATGGAAACGAAAAAGATAATAACTGCAATAGAAATCAAAAGATTCTTTAATGTATAATTCCCCTTATCACTATCTTTCGCGAGATTCTTGCCCATAACATAACCTCCCCAAAAAACAATCCGTCCACTAATCTCGCCAGTAATTAAGTCACCCCGGACACCCCATTATACCACTCCACCCCAATTTGCACAACCACACCCAACGGCACAAACAAAGCAAAATGCGCCCCCTAAGCATGAGCGAAACAACGTGCGCCCCCCGAGCACAAACAAAACACCGTGCGCCCCACCGAGCACGAGCGAAGCAATGTGCGACCGGCGAGCACGAGCGAAGCAATGTGCGACTGGCGAGCACGAGCGAAGCACCTTGCGCCCCACCGAGCACGAGCGAAGCAATGTGCGACCGGCGAGCACAACCAAAACACCTTGCGCCCGGTGGCTTTGCCACCCCGAGTGGCCAGTGATGCACTTTAACCAAACAGATGCGGTGAGTGGGGTTTTCTATCGGGTGCTGTGAGGCCGTCGGTACTTAATGAGCGCAAGCGTAGCGCCGCGCGAATTTAGTACCGCTACGAGCCGAGCGCAGCGAAAGCGTGCCCGAAAGAAAACCCCACTCGCCGCATCGTCCGTCCCTCCCCCCATCACTCCCACGCTAAACCTCTCTCTTCAACTCCGACAATATTTTTAGCGCCTGCATCGGCGTCAAATTATCCACATCAAGCGCCTTAATCCTCTCAACAACCGGATTAGGCCCAGCAAAATCAAACAGACTCATCTGCCTCTCCGTCGCCTTATCAACCTTCTTAATAGCCTCGCTGACAGAAATCTTCTCCGCCTTAACACTAATCTCATCCTCGTCAACAAGCCCATCTAAAATCTCCTTAGCCCTCATCAGAACAAGCTTAGGAACGCCCGCAAGCCTGGCAACCTCAATACCATAGCTCTTATCAGCACCACCTTTTACTATCTTACGAAGAAAGACAATATCCTCGCCCTCCTCCTTAACAGTAATGCAATAATTATTAACTCCATTTAACTTTCCCTCAAGCTCAGTAAGCTCATGATAATGGGTCGCAAATAAAGCCTTAGCTCCTAGGAGCTTAGGATTAGCAATATATTCAACTACAGACCATGCAATAGAAAGCCCGTCATAGGTAGAAGTTCCCCTACCAATCTCGTCTAAAATGAGTAGCGACTTATCACTTGCATTTCTTAAAATGTTAGCAACCTCGCTCATCTCAACCATAAATGTAGACTGCCCGCTAGCCAAGTCATCACTAGCTCCAACCCTCGTAAATATCCTGTCACATATTCCAATATTAGCAAATGAAGCAGGAACATAAGACCCCGCCTGAGCCATCAAAACAATAAGGGCAGTCTGCCTCATATAAGTCGACTTACCAGCCATATTAGGACCAGTAATAATTGACACCCTGTTATCATTTAAGTCAAGATAGGTATCATTGCAAATGAAGGCATCATTCGCTAGCATTTTCTCAACTACAGGATGTCTTCCGTCCTTGATGTCAATCACACCATCAGTATTAAGTTTCGGTCTTACATACTTATTGTGGTCAGCAACATAGGCAAGTGATGCAAACTCGTCTAACAAAGCAATAAGATGAGCAGTATTTTCAACCCTTTTAACATTTTCAAAAATGCTATCTCTAACCTTACTAAAAAGCTCATATTCCATCGAATTAAGCTTATCTTCAGCGCCTACTATATCATTGGCAATACGATTTAATTCCTCTGTAACATAGCGCTCACAGTTAGCTAAGGTCTGCTTTCTGATATATTCCTCCGGAACCAGATCCTTGTAGGAATTAGTGACCTCAATAACATAGCCAAATATCTTATTATACTTAATTCTTAAGTTCTTAATTCCTGTCTTTTCTTTTTCATTTTCCTCGTAGTTAGACAGCCATTCCTTGCCGTTAAGCTTGATATTCTTAATTTCATCAAGCTCTTTATCAAAGCCGTCCTTAATGATGCCGCCCTCTTTTAATGCGAGTGGTGGATCATCAATAATAGCAGAATCTATAAGCGAATATAAGTCTTTTAAGTCATCAAACTCATCATTAATATATGAAAAAATGCCCAAATCAAGCTCAGAAATAACAGTCTTAATATGTGGTAGCATAGCAAGAGAATTCTTAAATGCAATCATATCTCTAGGATTGACAGTCTTTAAGCTTATCCTCATCATAAGCCTCTCAAGGTCGTAAATAGAGCTTAAATACTCTCTTAGCTCCTCTCTCTCCATCATGTGACTGTTTAAGCACTCAATAGTGTCATACCTCTTATTAAGCTCTTCAGGGTCTAGAATTGGCTGCTCAATATCAGTCCTTAAATGTCTAGCACCCATTGCAGTCTTGGTCTTATCAAGCACCCAAAGAAGAGAGCCCCTCTTAGACTTCTCTCTTAAAGTCTCAGTAAGCTCTAGATTTCTTCTTGTAGATGAATCAATGAGCATGAATTCATCAGTGACATAAGGGGTTACAGATAAGATATGTCCAAGCTGATCCTTTTGAGTCTCTAATAAATACTCCAAAGTCACGCCAACAGCGATAACACCTGCTCCTAAGTCATTTAGGCCTAATCCCTCAAGTGACTTGACATGAAAATGCTTATAAATAGCGTCAATAGCCTGACTCTCCGTAAAATAGTGACTCGATAACTCTGTGATCGCAATATTTAACTGCTCACGAAGATAGGTAAAATTAACCGTCTCAGAAACTTCAGCGTTGTTAAAGAAAGAAGAATTGCAGATAATCTCCGCTGGAACGAGCTTATGAATCTCGTCTCTTACTTTAGAAGGCGAATCGACATATGTAGCCCTAAAATCTCCTGTTGTAATATCAGAAACAGCGATACCATAAGAATCATCAGCCTTATATATCGCCATCAAATATCTATTTTTAGACTCGTCTAAATCCTGGTCTGTAATATTAGTGCCAGGTGTAATAATCCTTATAACGTCTCGTTTAACTAGCCCCTTAGCAAGCTTCGGATCCTCAACCTGCTCGCAGATTGCAACCTTTTTCCCAAGCTTGACAAGCTTATTGATATAGACATCTGCAGAGTGAAAAGGCACACCACACATAGGCGCCTTCTCCTCCTGACCGCAGTTTCTTCCTGTAAGTGTAATCTCAAGAAGCTTAGAAGCAGTCAAAGCATCATCAAAAAACATTTCATAAAAATCACCCAAACGATAGAATAAAATGCAATCAGAATATTCATTTTTAATCTCAAAATACTGTTGCATCATGGGTGTTAACTCAGCCATAATTTACCTCACTTTATACCATTTCACCAATATAATAAAAATCCTTACCTTGAGTTAATTTTACATTTACATAAGAGCCAATTAAGGACTCATCTCCCTTAAAATGAACAAGCAAATTATTGTCCGTTCTTCCAGTAACCATGCCTTCTTCGTGGTCATTAACCGACTCAACTAAAACCTCTTTTATAGCACCCTCAAATCTGTTAGTTCTCTCCTTAGCGATATCCTGAACTTCCTTTAACAGCTTATCAAATCTAACCTTAACAAGATCCTTATCAAGCTGCTCTTTTTTCGCTGCAGGAGTGCCAGATCTCATCGAATAAATAAATGTAAATGCTGCATCATAGCGAGCCTTTCTTACGACATCTAAGGTGTCATTAAAGTCCTCTTCAGTCTCGCCAGGATAGCCAACAATTATATCTGTCGTAATTGATATTTCAGGCATAGCAGTCCTTAATTTATCAACCAATTCTAAGTATCTAGCCTTGTCATATCTTCTATTCATTTCCTTTAAAAGCCTGTCACTACCAGTCTGTAAAGGAAGATGAAAATGCTTGCAAATCTTAGGCTCCTTAGCCATAACCTCAATAAGTTCATCTGGCAAATCCTTAGGATGAGATGTCATAAATCTAACTCTCTTAAGTCCATCAACCTGACAAACTAACTCTAACAATTCTGCAAATGTCATCTTATCCTCTAAGGTCTTACCATAAGAATTAACATTTTGTCCAAGCAAGGTAACCTCAGTGCAACCGTCAGCTACCAGCTGTCTAATCTCCTTGATAATGTCCCTTGGATTACGGCTTCTCTCACGTCCCCTAACATAAGGCACAATACAAAAGCTACAGAAATTGTTGCAGCCATACATAATATTAACTCCAGCCTTAAATGAGTATTTTCTCTCGGATGGAAGATCCTCAACTATCTCATCGGTCCTATACCAGATATCAATAACAGAAGAGCCTGACTCTAGCCTTGTATCAAAAATCTCAGCGAATTTAAAAATGTTATGAGTACCAAAAACTATATCAACAAATTTATACTTAGT
>JAIKVP010000151.1 GCA_024685635.1 Lachnospiraceae bacterium | reverse complement strand
TTCCTTATTCGTGCTATTCTTAACTCTTAAAATGTAGTCGTCATCCTCATCTCCATGAAGCTGAGCGATGTCAATTACACCCTCGTTAAGATAAGAAATCACTTTGTCGGCGTCTTCATTTACAAAAACTCCGACCGCCTTAATTGAGGGATCAAGCTTGCTCTTTAGCTTAAGAGCATCCTCAAATGTGACATATCTCTTACTTCTTTTAGCAAATACAAATCCAATATATTCGGGTTTAACCTCGTTTACTGTAAAGATATCTTCTAGTCTTGTCAAGCCACAAAATTTGATTTTAGTTTTATTAGCCATGATATCATTCCTTTAACTATCAATATCCAATTAGTTTCCTTAAATCACTCGCCTTTTAATTCAGCAAGCTTCGCCTTCTTATCCTCTGCTCTCATAAGAGTCTCGCCAATCAATACTGCATTTGCACCGATCTCTCTTAAGGCCTTGATATCATCAGCGTCCTTAACACCACTCTCCGACACGAAAATGATATCGTCAGGTATAAGCTCTCTTAGCCTTTTACTGTTATCAGTATTTACACTAAAATCCTTAAGATTGCGGTTATTAACGCCGATTATTCTAGCGCCAATTTCAATTGCCGTCTTAACCTCTTCTTCGTCGTGAGCCTCCACTAAAGCAGATAAACCAAGCTCGTCGCAGACCTTCATATAGCCTGCTAACTCATCCTTAGTTGAGATAGAGCAAATCAAAAGCACTGCCTTAGCGCCTAGTAGCTTTGCCTCATAAATCATATACTCATCTACTGTGAAGTCTTTTCTAAGGCAGGGAATACTAACATTATTTGCAATTTCTTTAAGGTACTCATCAGAGCCTAAAAACCATTTAGGCTCAGTAAGTACAGAAATGCAGTTAGCTCCAGCATTTTCATATTCTTTTGCGATAGTGACGTATGGAAAATCTTTAGCGATTAATCCTTTGGAGGGTGACGCCTTTTTACATTCGCAAATGAAGGAAATGTCAGAAGTCTTTAACGCATTTTCAAATTCAAAATCTCCCTTTGGGAGCGATAACGCCTTTGCTTTTATTTCATCAAATGAAACTTTCTTTTTAGACTCGCTAACTCTTATTTTTGCGTAGTCGCTAAGCTCATCTAGTATGGTCATATTAACCTCCAATTACCTATTGCTAACCTCAATAAACTTCTCTAAAGTCTCGTAAGCCTTGCCTGAATCAAGAATCTCAGCAGCAAGCTTAACGCCCTCTTCATAGCTATCAGCCTTACCGCCAATGTATATTGCAGCGCCAGCATTTAATAAAACTGTGTTTCTCTTATGGCCCTTAGCACCCTTTAAAATACTCTTGGTAATCTCAGCATTTTCTGCTGGCTCGCCGCCCTTTAAGTCATCCTTAGTGCAACGCTCAAAACCGAAATCCTCAGGACTAATAGTCCTAGTCTTAAACCATCCATCCCTAATCTCACAAATCTTAGTTGGAGCGCTAAGTGAAATCTCATCAAGCTTATCCATTCCATAAACTACCATTCCGCGCTTAACACCTAAGTTACAAAGAACCTGTGCTAATGGCTCAACTAAATACTCATCATAAACGCCAAGCAACATCATATTAGGCTTAGCAGGATTAGTCAATGGTCCTAAAATGTTAAATACAGTTCTAAAGCCTAACTCCTTACGAATAGCACCAACATACTTCATAGAAGTGTGATACTTCTGAGCGAAGAAGAAGCACATTCCAACCTCATTTAAGAGCTCAATACATTTGTCTGGATCCTGGTTAATATTTACTCCAAGTGCCTCTAAACAGTCTGCAGTTCCGCTCTTAGAAGAAGCTGCTCTGTTGCCATGCTTAGCAACCTTAACTCCAGCAGTAGCTGCAACAAGTGCAGATGTTGTGGAAATGTTAAAGCTCTGAGCGTTGTCTCCACCAGTTCCTACTATCTCTAGGATATCCATGCCTGTCTCAACAGGAGTTGCATGCTCTCTCATAGCTGCCGCACAGCCTGCAATCTCATCTGTTGTCTCCGCTCTTGCACTCTTAGTAGAAAGTGCTGCTAAAAATGCTGCGTTCTGGGTTGGAGTTGTTGTTCCATCCATAATTTCATTCATCACTGTATAAGCCTCATCATATGTCAAGTCCTCTTTGTTTACGATTTTTACAATTGCTTCTTTAATCATTTTATTTTCCTCCTTAAAAGATATTGTTTATTATTTAAATGCTGAATTTCTCAGACATTTTAGTTTATAAATTAGCTCTTAAATATATTAAATTCTTATCTTAAATATCAGCTCTTTCTTGATATTTATATTCCTAATTGAATTTCATTAGCTATCAAAATACTTCTATTATCTTCTAGTTAATGCAACTATTTTTTTACTATTTATTGGCCAAATTTTTTTTATATATAATTCTTAAATATAATTCTTAAATTACTCTCATCCCTCAACAAAATTCCTCAACATCTTCTTCCCATCTGGCGTCATAATCGACTCTGGATGAAACTGAACTCCGTATATCGGATAGTCCTTATGCTCAACCGCCATAACCTCGCCGTCATCAGTCACCGCAGTAACCTTTAACGAATCAGGTAAAGTATCATTTTTAACTGCTAAAGAGTGGTATCTTGCCACCTTAACATTTTCTTCTAAGCCCTTAAATAACAGGCTATTAGTATCTAACTTTACCTCTGACTGCTTGCCATGCATAAGCTCCTTAGCATAAGTAACTGTAGCGTCAAATGCCTGGCATATCGCCTGATGTCCTAAGCATACTCCAAGGATTGGAATATCCTTAATTGTCCTAGCTAGTTCGACTATAATTCCTGCATTTTCTGGTCGGCCAGGACCTGGTGATAAGATGATTCTGTCTGGCTTAAGCTTAATCACTTCTTCAACCGTAAGCTCATCATTTCTAACCGCCCTGATGTCAGGCTCAATCTCGCCAATCAGCTGATAAAGGTTGTAGGAAAAACTGTCGTAATTATCAATTAATAAAATCATTAGTCCACCTCCTTAAGCTGCTCTAGCGCCTTGATTGTCGCCTTGGCTTTGTTGATGCACTCTTCGTATTCCTTTTCCGGAACTGAGTCATAGACAATGCCCGCGCCGCTTCTTACAAATACCTTACCGTTCTTTTTATATGCAATTCTGATTGCAATGCAGGTATCCATATTGCCGGTAAAATCAATATATCCAATCGCACCGCCGTAAATGCCACGCTTATTGCCCTCTAACTCTCCGATTAACTGACAGGCTCTAATCTTAGGTGCACCAGATAAGGTTCCCGCTGGCAAAACTGCCTCTATCGCGTCAAATGCATCCTTGTCATCAACTATCTCGCCTCTTACCGTTGAACCAATATGCATAACGTGTGAGTATCGCTCAATTGAGTGAAGCTCCTCAACCTCGACTGATCCAAACTTACTAATCTTACCCAAATCATTTCGCCCTAAATCAACTAACATATTGTGCTCAGCAAGCTCTTTTTCGTCCTTTAAGAGTCCCTCTTCAAGAGCCTTATCCTCCTCGTCAGTCTTGCCTCTAGGCCTCGTTCCCGCTAGTGGAAATGTATGTAAAACGCCGTCCTCTAGCTTGACTAAAGTCTCAGGAGACGCTCCAGCAACCTCAACATCTGTCCCCGAAAAATAGAACATATAAGGCGAAGGATTGATCGTTCTTAAGGCTCTATAAGCATTAAACAAGCTACCCTGATAGTCAGCTGAAAGCCTGTTAGATAAGACAATCTGAAAGATGTCTCCCTCTTTAATGTGATGCTTAGCCTTATTGACCATCTCACAAAACTGCTCTTTATTAAAGAGTGGCTTAACCTCGCTTAATAGCTTACCAGGCTCCTCTTCAATCTTGCCGCCAATCCTTAAGAGCGACGCCATTTGCTTAAGCTCATATTTAGCCTTTTCATAGCCAGTTTGATAGTCATCTAATTTTATATTTACTATCAAAACAATCTTTTGTTTTAAATTGTCAAATGCTATAACCTTGTCAAACAACATAAGGTCTGCATCCTTAAATTCTTCCTCATCCTCAACATCTCTCTTAGTTGTCGGCTCGCTATATCCTAGATAATCATAAGCAAAATAACCAACCAAACCACCTGTAAATGAAGGAAGCTCCTTTATCCTTGGACTCTTATAATCACTCATCAAGCCCCTTAAATACTCTGACGGATTATCTGTCCTAAAAGTCTTGCCATTAACATTTACCTCACCGTCAATTAATGTCACTGAGAGCTTTGGCTCATAGCCTAAGAATGTGTAGCGCCCCCACTTTTCATTGGCCACTGCTGACTCTAGCATGTAGCAATGCTTTGAAACATTCTTTAACACTCTCATCGCCTCAATAGGAGTGATGAAGTCTGACAAAATCTCAATGCTAAGCGGGCAAATGTCATAGCTAGCCGAATCTGCATATTCTTTAACTTCATCCAAACTTGGTACAATCGTCATAGTATCATCTCCTTAATCTTAATTGTTCGCTTTAAGCGCAATTTTTTAAAAACAAAAAGTCCTTGACAGAAATTGCTTTCTGTCAAGGACGAATTATCATAATCCGCGGTGCCACCTTGATTCACGTAGCTTACGTGCGCTTAAGCGAGATACCAACATATCCCCGGCATATTACGTCTGCCCAAACGTCGCAGAATACTAAGATATATATCTGTTGACTGCGCCCTCAGCGGTCCATTTGACAACTTGTTTCTTGCCTGAATCTCAGCATCTCAGGCTCTCTGTATAGGCATCATTGCCGTTATCTCCGCTTCAACGGTTTAACAATATTAAGTTCTTTGTTAGATTAGCATATAGGCATATCACTGTCAAGAAAAAAATGAATAATTTAATAGCAAAAATTTCATAGCTATCATCTAACATAAAATATAGCCATAATCCAACTATCCTACCTTCTCCTATCCTTGCCCGTACGCTTATAATACTCTGACTTATAGCGGTACATATCTGCATCCGCAATCTTTTCAAGCTCAGTAAGAGAAATACCCTCATGCTCAGCCCAAATAGCATATCCAAATGAGATAGAAATACCCTTAACCATCTCGCCGACAAAGCTTTCCGCCTGCTTTTGCATATTAGTTATACAGTCAGCCAAGCTCTCCTTGTCTCCAAAAAACAAAATGGAATACTCATCTCCACCCATTCTGTATGTCTCGCCGTAGTTAATAAAACTCTCTCTTATAATACGACCAGCCGAGATAATAAGCTCATCTCCAGCAGCGTGGCCAAACTCATCATTTGCCTTTTTAAGACCGTTTAAGTCAATCGCCATAATGATTAAGCTGTTCTTATCATCTCTTGATTTAACGCCCTCTAAATCCTCAACATAAGCCCTTCTGTTCTTAAGTCCAGTGAGGCCGTCAGTATAGGCATGGTGCCTCATTTCCTGAACCTGAATTGCATTTTTTAGCATATCATAAAGAGATGTAAATACCTCAATCACAATTGTAATTACCAAAAATGCTAGCGATATCAAGAAGAACAGGCTCCATTTGCTGCCGACAAAGAAATCAACAAGCGAGATCAAACTGAATATCGACATCAATATAACGCCTGGCGCAAGCCTTTTCTTCATGGCCGCGTCACCCTTGATAACCATGAGAATGCTCGTTACAACGAGGTTTATCAATACGACCGCTCCCATAATCTGTGAAAATACCAGCGAATCAATTAGGTCTACTCCAAAGATAAAGAATGCAAGCATTTCCCCAACGAAGACAAGAGCTGCTAAAAAGTATATAAAATCAAGTATCTTAGACTTTCTTACATACAAGGCCCTTGCAAGACCTGCACAGCAAAATGACAAGAATGCAAATGTTACATAGTTTAGAAAGCCTGATGTCGTAAGATGTCCAGACATTGCTCCGATAAGTCTTCCGTCAGTCACCGTCCAGGAACCCGCCGTAAAAAAGAAGATTCCAGAGAAGAAATAGAGCCTGTAATCATCAAGCGACTTCTTAAGAAAGACCTTCAAATATAGGCATATCGAAAGTATTATAAATGAAAAAACAAATATAACAATCGCTAGTATAAACCTTAGCGTGTTACTCTTAAGTATTCTAACTGTGTAGTCCGACTTGGTCATAATAATTGTATGCTTGATAATCGGCTTAGAAGAAACTGTGTTAAATGGCTCAATATCAACCTCTATAGTCCTGCCTGAATAGTTAGGCCTTAAAGGTATAAATGCCATTCCATTGCCAAGCCTTGTAGTTTTGCCAAATATCTTAGAGCTTCCAACTGAATATATCTCTTCGCCGTCGATTCTTGCAGCTACAGTCGAATAATTGCAGTGAAACCAGAGCTCCTGCCCGTCTTGGATCCTTGGAAGCGTTGCAGTTAAGGTTGAGACCTTGCCGTTAGTAACCTTAAATGGAATAGAAGCCTCAGTCTCTTTACCATCACAGATTACAGTCCAGTTTTTAATCTCAACTGTATCTCTTAAAGAGTTATGCTTATATGTTTCCTTGACTGTAAAAAGCCCAATTAAAAACAAGATAAGCGAAATCAAAACTGCAATATTTATTATTGAATTTATAACTTTACCCTTATTATCCATTGCTGTCTCTCCTTAATCAAAGCTAACAAAAGTACCAGTTACTCTCTGTCTTGCCCTGACATTATTGAAAGTAAAGCTTTTTAATCTCCTCTGTTGGCATATCCTTATCAGTCCAGTATTTAAAGCTTGCCGCCCCCTGATAAAGCAGCATATACATTCCATTAAATGTTGACAGTCCCGCCTCACGAGCAAGTCTTAACAGCTTAGTCTCTAAAGGATTATAAATGATGTCAGCAACTGCCAAAGCATCATGAAATACGCTCTTATCCTTAAACCAACTCTCGTCGATAATACATCCCTCAACCTTAGGTGCCATACCGACAGAGGTTGCATTGGTTAAAATGTCAGCATTTGCGATAGCAGTCTTAAATACTGACTCATCATCAAAATCGTGAAGTCTTACCTTAGACGAGGTCTTGTCATTTAGCTTCTCAACCATAGCCTCTGCTCTAGGATAGAACTGATCCTTAATCGAGAATACATCAATCTCAGTTACACCATCTAAGGCAGCCTGCGTAAGAATCGCAGTTGCCGCACCACCGGCGCCAAGCAGGACCATACGCTTACCGATAATGTCATGGCCCGCATCAATTGCTGAGCGCATAAAACCAATTCCGTCAGTTGTGTATCCCTTTAATCTGCCATTTTCATTAACAACTGTGTTGACTGCGCCTGCGATCTCTGAGCTGATATCAAGCTCGTCGCACAAATCAACCATAAGATTCTTGTTAGGCATAGTGAGGTTAAATCCTCTAACGCCCATAACTCTAAGGCCTTCAACTGCCTTCTCTAAATTGCTCTCGTCAATTTCAAAACACAGATATCTATAATCCAAATCAAGTAATTCAAATGCTTTGTTGTGCATAAGTGGCGACTTGCTGTGCTTAACCGGACTTCCAAGCAAGCCTGTAAGCACCGTAGTTCCTGTAATCTCTCTAAGCT
The DNA here is from genome assembly GCA_024685635.1 of Lachnospiraceae bacterium. Classification (GTDB taxonomy): domain Bacteria; phylum Bacillota; class Clostridia; order Lachnospirales; family Lachnospiraceae; genus NC2004. Next base: position 1,489 of record JAIKVP010000151.1, on the reverse strand, counting down.
CTGACATAATTATCCTCCAAAAAAACTAATTAAAATGCTAGTAAAATTAGCAATTAACTGCGCTAAGATAGCTAAGACAAATGTTACTATAATTTGCTACTAAATAGCCGCCGCTAAAAGTTTATTCAAATCATCAATATTATACTTATAATGCGAGTTACAAAAATGGCAGTTAACCTCGATATCCTCGCCGTCTGCTATCATTTGCTTAAGCTCCTTTTTGCCGACAGAAATGAGCGCCTTAGCGACATATTCCTTAGAGCAGTTGCAGTGAAATCTCGTTTCTAACTTCGCCGTAATCTCGTAATCATCAAACAACATTGCTATTATATCTTCTGGAGCCTTGCCCTCATCTAAGCAGCTTGTAATAGATGAAAATTGAGCTAATTTCTCCTCTAAGCTAGCAATCGTCTTCTCCTCGGCAAATGGCATAAGCTGCACTATAAAACCGCCTGCCTGTCTTACTGTGTTCTCCTTGTTCATCAAAACGCCTAGAGCAACTGATGTAGGAATCTGCTCGCTCGTTGCAAAATAGTAGGTTAAATCCTCTGCAACCTCGCCCGTCACAAGCTCAATCTGGCCTACATATGGCTCTTTTAAGCCGATGTCCTTGATAACTCTTAAAAAGCCCTCGCCGATTGCACCGCCTACATCTAGCTTGCCGACTGCATTTGGCGGAAGTAGTACATCTGGCACTTCAACATAACCCTTGACATCTGCCTTAGCATTGGCGGTTACGGTTATTCCCTTCATAGGGCCCGCGCCCTGCATTTGCAAAGTGATCACATCATCATCATTCTTGCACATTGCGCCCATCATGGCTCCTGCTGTCATAAGACGGCCAAGCGCTGCAGACGCAATTGGGCTTAGATTGTGCTTCTCTCTTGCTGTTTCTACCATGTTCTTAGTAGTGGCAGCGAAGAACCTCACCTGGTTTTCCGCTGCCATACCTGTAATAATATAATCTTCCATAACTTAATCCTTTAATCTACCCCAAAGATTAGCATACACCCTCTAGATAATCATAACGAAAATGCAATAACTATCCATTAATATTAGTTAGATTTCTTCCTATGTCTAGGCAGGCCACAAGCTGCGCCAAACATCGTTTCAGCCTTCTTATACTCAGCATCTTTATCTATTAATACATCCTCGTAATCTCTGTGCTTATTAAACCAGCTGACGGCGTAAGAGCAGGTAAGCTCTGCCTTCTTATTCTCAGCTCTTAACTGCTCTGCCATAGCCTTAGTTATATTAGACGCAATTCCCTGTCCTTGAAGTCTTGGATCAACAACGGTGTGAGTTACCTCAACCTTACCTTCCTCAAACTCAGGAAACTCGATAAATGCTACTGTTTCGCCAGTCTCATCTTCTAACCATATTCTATCGCTAGAACTCTTAAAATCCATACAGCCTCCTAGCTATCCTTCTTAGCTGTCAAATACCAGTCATAAGGAATGATGCTGTCGTCAGCATTTTTAACTCTTGC
>JAIKVP010000138.1 GCA_024685635.1 Lachnospiraceae bacterium | reverse complement strand
AACAGGCACAGACACAAATCCGCCCTTAGAAAAAACCACATCAGGCTTAAGCGCCTTAAGGAGCAGATTAGCCTCGTGGCATCCCTTTATAACCCTGAAAGGATCCGTAAAATTCTTAAGGTCAAAGTATCTTCTCAATTTACCAGAGGAAATGCCGTGATAGGGAATCCCAATCTCCTCTATAAGCTTCTGCTCAATTCCCTCGTAGGAGCCGATGTAATGTATATCGTAACCCGCCTTGGTAAGTTCAGGAATAAGAGCCATATTAGGTGTTACGTGACCTGCGGTACCACCGCCAGTAAGCACTATGCGTTTCATAATTAACGCCTCCTTAAGAAAATGTTAAAACTCTAACGGCTATTATAGCATAATTTTACTATTTAATATATAATATTGTTTAACAAGTTTTAATTAAAAAGGAGAGGCATCATGGGAAGAATTGGAATAATAGGCGCAATGGATGAGGAGGTTGCAGTCTTAAAAAAGAACATGCATAAAATGAAAGCGACCGTCAAGGCAGGCATGATCTTTGCAGAAGGCGAGCTCTGGGGCAGAGACAGCGTCGTTGTCGTAAGCGGAATAGGCAAGGTCAACATGGCAGTCTGTGCGCAAATGCTAATAGATTTGTTCGACGTTGATATGCTTATCAACACAGGCGTTGCAGGAAGCCTTAACGCCAAGATTGACATCGGCGACATTGTTGTATCAAACGAGGCGCAGCAGCACGATATGGACGTCTCAGCGCTAGGCGACAAGGTTGGAATTATACCTAGAATGAAAGACAGCATTTTCAAAGCGGATGAGAGGCTTGTTGATATAGCCTACGAGGCTTGTAAATACGCTAACTCTGACATCAACTGCTTTAAGGGCAAGGTTGTAAGCGGCGATCAGTTTATCGCATCTAAGGACAAGAAAGAGTTCTTGACCGCGTATTTTGGTGGAATGTGCGCAGAGATGGAGGGTGCTGCTATGGCGCAGGTAGCTTACTTAAACGAAGTGCCATTTGTCATCTTAAGAGCAATCTCTGACAAGGCAGACGATTCGGGACATATGGACTATCCGGTATTTGCCAAGGCTGCAATAAGTCACAGCGTAGCTTTATTAGAGGAAATGTATAAGCGTTTGTAAGGATTTGTAAGCATTTGCCTGGCATTTTACTGGCATTTTCCCTTGATTGACATGGCGATATATAGGCCAATAGGGGCTTGTAGAAATTGTCACACAATTAACAATATTTGGGCGAATGTTCATAAAGTTTAGTTTCACAGTTTAAAAATGTGGATAAAACGGCGATTTATCAACAAAAATGTTCATAACTATACTAAAATCAATAGTTTCACGGACTGATTTTCGGCAAATGCTGATAAATAGATATTGTTGTAAAATGGTTTTAAGAGTGATAAAATGGTAACAGTGTTTCACACGTGTTTAAAACAAAGGAGGATTATAAAATGGCACAGGTAACATTTAACTACAAGAATGCCGGTGTGGCAGACCATGAAGTTGAGTACATGAAGAAGCTGGTTCTTGATGCTAAGGAGCAGTTGCTCGCTAAGACTGGCGCAGGTAATGATTTCTTAGGATGGATTGATTTGCCAGTTGATTATGACAAGGATGAGTTTGCTCGTATTAAGGAAGCAGCTAAGAAGATTCAGAACGATTCAGATGTCCTTTTAGTAATCGGTATCGGTGGTTCTTATCTTGGAGCTAGAGCTGTTATTGAGGCTGTAAGACATAGCTTCTATAACAATCAGCCAGATCGCAAGACACCTGAGATTTACTACTGTGGTAATAACATTAGTTCAACATATTTACAGCATTTGATTGAGGTTGTTGGAGATAGAGATTTCTCAATCAACATGATTAGTAAGTCAGGTACTACTACTGAGCCAGCTATTGCATTTAGAATATTCCGTCAGATTTTGGTTGACAAGTACGGCGAGGAAGAGGCTAACAAGCGTATTTACGCTACAACAGATAAAGCCAAAGGAGCACTTAAGGATTTGGCTAACGAGAAGGGATACGATTCATATGTAGTTCCTGATGATGTAGGAGGACGTTTCTCAGTTCTTACAGCAGTAGGACTTCTTCCAATCGCAGTAAGCGGAGCTGATATTGATGAGCTTATGAAGGGCGCTGCTTCAGCAAGAGAGCGTGCATTAAACAACGACTTCGAGTCAAATGATGCATTACAGTATGCAGCAGTTCGTAATATTCTCCTTAGAAAAGGCAAGTCAATCGAGATTTTGTGTAACTACGAGCCAGCACTTCACTATGTATCAGAGTGGTGGAAGCAGCTCTTTGGAGAGTCAGAAGGTAAGGATGGCAAAGGCTTATGGCCATCAAGCGCTGATTTCACAACTGATCTTCACTCACTTGGTCAGTTCATTCAGGAGGGTTCTAAGAACCACTTCGAGACAGTTATCAATGTAGAGAAAGCCAAATGCGAGCTCACATTAGGAACTGAAGAGGTTGACACAGACGGACTTAACTACCTATCAGGCAAGACCGTAGACTTCATCAACAAGTGTGCTATGAACGGAGTTGTTCTTGCTCATGTTGACGGACAGGTTCCTAACCTTATGGTTAATCTCCCAGAGGTTAATGAATTCTTCATCGGTGAGGCTATTTACTTCTTCGAGTTCGCTTGTGGTGTATCTGGTTATACTCTTGGAGTTAATCCATTTAACCAGCCTGGCGTTGAGTCATACAAGAGAAACATGTTTGCACTTCTTGGAAGACCAGGTTACGAAGAGGAGACCAAGAAGCTTCAGGCTAGACTTTCAGAGTAATCTGAATATATAGATATTAATTTGAAAAGCTATACCCGTTTCAATGTTAAATTGAAGCGGGTATTTTTTGCCAATTAGAGACAAGAAAAGCACCTGTAAAAACAGGTGCTTTATTACATAATAAAATGATTAAATTAGAACTCGATGAAAAGTTTGTTATCATTCTTATCAACGTTCTTGCCATTTACTACATAGTAAGCTTTCTTCTCGTTAGTGTTAACATAGATCTGAAGATCCTTGATTCCACGATGTCCGCGGTTCTTGTAGTCTTCCTTAACACGATTAACAAGATCAGTAGCGATTACTTCGTAATCCTGTCCAAACTGAAGGTAAACTGTCTCGCTTGTAGCTGCAGCTTTCTTGGTATACTTTCTAGTAGTCTTCTTCTCAGTAGTCTTCTTTTCAGTAGTCTTCTTCTCAGCAGCCTTCTTAGCTGTAGTAGCTTTCTTAGCTGTAGTAGCTTTCTTAGCTGTTGTAGCCTTCTTAGTAGTAGTCTTCTTAGTAGTAGTCTTCTTAGCAGCTGGCTTCTTAGCAGCAGCTTTCTTAGCAGCTGGCTTCTTAGCCTCAACCTTAGTTTCTTCCTTCTTAGCAGCAGTAGCAGCTGTAACAGCGACTGGTGCCTTTACTGTAGTAGTTGCAGTTTTCTTAACGTCAGCCATAATTCTTATGCCTCCCACTTAAAATATTTAAAATCTGAGTTTATAGGTTTCACATCGCTACCTAGTTTAATGCTTTTTTTAGAAATAATCAAGGCTTTTTGTAAACTTTGTCTATTTTATACAGTGAATTGCTATTTTTATACTAAAACTATAATAAATTAACAATGAAATAACAAAAAAATAGTGATATATCAACTTTTCAAAGATGCTAGAAATATAGGAAAAGTTAAAATAATTAAGAAAATAATAAGATAAAAATAAAAAAATCGAGTTGAAATTTCAACTCGATAATTATTGGCTTATTTTTTTCTTATTTTCTAACTAAATTAAGAAAAAATTAAGAAGAAAATAAGGTGAAATATTAATCAACTCTTTCGTCTCCCCAGAAGAATAAAGCAACTGTACCAGGGCCTGTATGACTTCCAATCGTAGTACCTATGCTGTTTATCAAAACATCTCCGTCAAGATTAGGGAACTTTTCTTTTACAATATCAGCAACTGCTTTTGCGTCATCATAACATGCTGACTGACTGATGTAGCATTTGCCGGAGTAGTCTGTTCTGTCATCTGCAAAGTCGATCATCTTCTGAGCGATAGTCTGAATAACCTTGTTCTTACCTCTGATCTTAAATCGAGGAATCAATCTTCCCTGATAGTCAACATTTAAGAGTGGGCAAATGTTTAATACATTAGCAACATAGCCTGCAGGCTTAGAAACACGACCGCCCTTGATATAAAATGTTAAATCAGTTGAGAAGAACCAGTGGTTAAGTCTAAGCTTGTTAGCCTCAGCCCAATCTCTTAACTCATCGATTGACATTCCTTCATCTCTTAGGTCTGCTAGTTTATCCATCAACAAACCATAGCCAGATGAAGCAGCAAGTGAATCAATAACATATATCTTTCTGTTAGGATATCTCTCTAAAAGTAACTCCCTAGCGATTATGCAGGAATTCATAACGCCTGTAATTCCAGAAGATAGACAGAGGTGAATAATGTCCTTGCCTTCTTTTAAGAATGGCTCAAAATATTCAATAAACTCATCTGCGTTAATCTGCGAAGTCTTAGTATCAGCGCCATCTTTCATCGCCTGATAAAAATCTTCAAATGACATGCTAACACCTAAATCATCAGCGTACTGAACTCCGTCTAATTCATAGTGAAAACATATATAGCTTATATTGCGCTTATTAAAATGCTCCTTAGATAAGTCCGCTGTAGAGCAACAGCTAAGTATATAGTCGCTCATATATTGAGCCTCCCTCTTTAAGATAATCACATCTACACCGTGTGATGTGTTTTTAAAAACTACATATAAATTTTACAACAAATATAGGCCTATGTCAAAATAAATACGCTTATTTTAATTATAAATTTTTAGGTTGAACTTGGCGGG
>JAIKVP010000140.1 GCA_024685635.1 Lachnospiraceae bacterium | reverse complement strand
GTTGATTTTGAGATGAACAGAGAGTACTCAAAGCTTATCGAGAAGAAGGCTGAGCAGCTATATAGGACAGTCAACCAAAAGCTTACACAGTTCCCATCTTCTAGCACAGTTATAAGAAATAAGGTTCAAAAGGCCAAGTCTTTAGAACTCACTCCTCAAGAGAGCGAGCAGCTTTCTAAGTTTGTATCTGATGATGCTTATGTTAAGCAGCAAAAGGAGGACATAGAAGAGCTAGCTAAGATGTTTAAGGGAATGCTTGATAACGATGTAGATATCAAGACTGATGTAGCTTCTGATGCCTTGTCAGGAAGCGACTACGTTCCTAAGAGCAAAAAGACAAGAAGTAAAACTGCTAAGTCAGCAAATGAAAATGAAAGCAAGGAAGTTGCTAGTAGTAAGAGTAAAGAGCTAAAGACTGCTGATGAGACAAAGACTCCGGCTAAAGCGCCTAAGAAAACCAAGACAAATAGACAGACAGTCAAGGCTCAGATGATTCCTAAGGATTTTAAGGACAGGTTTATTAATAACTACCAGCCAGAAGCAGGATTTAGCGCAGTATATATTGTGACAGTGACAGATAAGGATCAGACTATGAGAATAGCAGTAACTCCATCTGATGTTAGCGTCAGCGCTACTAACGAAGAAAAAGGTGATGTAATTATGCACGTTTCTTCAAGTGTCCTAAATCGTATAACTATTGGTGAAATGACCTTCCAGCGCGCATTTATGAGCGGAGATATGAAGGTCAAGGGCGATTTTAAAACTTTAAGAACAATGGATCAATTATTTAAATTTTCATAAAGGATGTGAAATATTATATGGCTTATCAGGCTTTATATAGAAAGTGGAGACCAGATAATTTTGAGGATGTTAAGGGACAGGACCATATAGTGACAACCCTTAGAAATCAGATTAAGGCATCACATATTGGTCACGCATATCTTTTAACTGGAACTAGAGGAACCGGTAAGACTACTATTGCTAAGATTATGGCTAAGGCGGTCAACTGTGAGAATCCTAAAGAGGATGGTAGTCCCTGCAATGAGTGCGCAGTATGTAAGGCGATTAATGAGCAGAGATATCCTTATGTTCACGAGATAGATGCTGCATCTAATACTGGCGTAGACAGTGTCAGAGAGATTATCAATAATATCATTTACTCTCCAACCGAGGGTAAATACATAGTCTATATTATTGACGAGGTTCATATGGTGTCACCTAGTGCATTTAACGCGCTTTTAAAGACCTTAGAGGAGCCGCCTGAATATGCCATATTTATCCTTGCGACCACGGATCCTCAAAAGATACCAGTAACAATTCTTTCAAGGTGTCAGAGATATGATTTTAAGCGTATTACCATCAATACGATCACTGATCGCCTTAAAGAATTAATGGCAAATGAGGGAATAAATGTCAGTGAGGATGCTCTTAAATATGTTGCTAAGGCGGGCGATGGCTCTATGCGTGACTCCTTGTCCTTACTTGACCAGTGCATTTCATTTTATCTAGGTCAGGATATAGATTTAGAAAAGGTTGTTGATGTTTTAGGAGCAGTCAATTCAGAGGTTCTTTCTAAGATTTATAACGATATAGTAAATAGTGATGTCTCATCTCTTATGAACTATGTTGAAGATTTAATTATGGACGGCAGGGAGCTTTCAAGTCTAGTTGATGACTTTATTCAGTACCTTAGAAACATTCTTCTTGCCAAAGAAGCCCCTGAAGTTGCCGACATAATGGAGCTTCCAACGGAGCAGTGGAGACTTATAGTAGAGGATTCCAAAAAATGCGATACAGACATATTAATTCGCTATATAAGAGAGACGTCAGAGCTTTCTAACAGGCTAAAGATTTCTTCTCAAAAGAGGGTTGACGTTGAGATAGCATTTGTCAAAATGTGTAAACCGCAAATGCAGACAGATATTGAGAGCCTGCATCAAAGAATTGCAGACCTAGAAAAGGAACTAGCTTCCCTTAAGGAAATGGCGGCGTCAGGCACAGTTGTAACTAAAGAGCTGCTTGAAAATGTTTCATCTAGTCAGCCGGCAGCTACAACTGAAGCTATGCCAGAATCACTCGATGAGGCACTTAAGGATTTAGCGCCAGCAGATAAAGAGACTATTGAACAATTAGTAGTTAACTATGCCAAATTTAAGGATATATACGCCAAGGAAGATCCCGTTGGTAAGGGAGTTTTAGACAATGCAAGGCTATGTAAGTCTGACAAGCCGGCGACTATAAGGCTGGTTTTTGAGAGAGATAGTCAGAGACTGCTTATAGATAACTTTAAGGATGGCTTAGAGAACTGTTTAAAAGGATTTCTTAAAAGGGATATCAACATTTTATATGAATCTGTTAATGATAAAAACAGAGAGTTGGCGAAGAATGTCAATTTGATAACCTTAAAGGTTGAGGAAGCATAAAATCTATATAGCATTTGAAATGAAAAAAGGTTATAATAGATTCAATGATATTTTATTTAGGAGGATGAATTAATGGCTAAGCGTGGCGGAGGTTTTCCAGGTGGCATGCCTGGTAATATGAATAACTTGATGAAGCAGGCACAGCGTATGCAGCGTCAGATGGAGGAGAAGCAGGGTGAATTAGAAAATGCAACCTACGAGGCAACAACTGGCGGCGGAGTTGTAACTGTTAAGGTTTCTGGTAAGAGAGAGATCTTGTCTATCGATATGAAGGAAGAGGTAGTAGATCCTGAAGATATCGAAATGCTTGAGGACTTACTAGTTACTGCCATTAACGAGGCATTAAGAAAGGTTGATGACGCTTCGGAGGCAGCGATGAGTGGTATCACAGGCGGCCTTAATTTACCATTTTAATTTAAGGAAGGTAGAAGATGGATTACTATAGTTCCTATATAACTAAGCTTATAGAGGAGTTCTCGCATTTGCCTGGAATTGGGTCTAAGAATGCCCAGAGGTTAGCATTTCATATTCTTAATATGCCAGAGGATCAGGTTAAGCATTTTGCTAAGGCGATAGTTGACGCTAAGGAGAATGTTCATTACTGTTCTTGTTGCTGTACTTTGACTGATAAGGATATATGTCCTATCTGTTCTAGTGAGAAGAGAGACCATTCTGTGATTATGGTTGTTGAGACTTCAAGGGATTTGGCTGCTTATGAGAGGACTAATCAGTACGACGGAGTATATCATGTGCTTCAGGGATGCATCGATCCTATGAAGGGGATAGGTGCTGCTGATATCAGACTTAAGGAACTTATTAAGAGACTTGAAGATGATTCTGTTAAAGAGGTTATAGTAGCGACTAATTTGGGCGTTGAGGGTGATGCGACAGCGCTTTATATCAGGAATCTCATAAAACCACTTGGAATTAAGGTTACTAGAATAGCTAGTGGAGTTCCAGTTGGCGGAGATTTGGAGTGCATTGATGAGGTTACACTGCTTAGAGCACTTAAGGGTAGAATCGAGCAGTGACTAATAATTTAATAAATGGAGGTATGATTATGAAAAGAATTGGTATGTTGACTAGTGGCGGCGATTGTCAGGCGCTTAATGCTACAATGCGTGGCGTTGTTAAGGGCCTTACCAATCTCTACAAGAAGGACGTTGAGATATACGGCTTCCTTCAGGGTTATCGTGGACTTATGAGAAATGAGTACAAGCTCTTAAAGTCAGAGGATTTCTCGGGTATTTTAACTAAGGGTGGAACAATTCTTGGTAGCTCTCGTCAGCCATTTAAGCAGATGGATATTCCAACTGAGGATGGTATTGATAAGGTTCCTGCAATGATTGATACTTATAAGAAGAACAAGCTTGACTGCTTGGTTGTTTTAGGTGGTAACGGTTCTCAAAAGACTGCTAATTTGCTTAGCGAGAAGGGCCTTAATGTAATCGGACTCCCTAAGACTATTGATAATGACCTTTGGGGAACAGATATGACCTTTGGCTTCCAGAGTGCAGTAGACATTGCAACAGAGGCTATTGATTGTATTCACACTACTGCATCATCTCATAATCGTATCTTTATTGTTGAGGTAATGGGACATAAGGTAGGATGGATTACACTTCACGCAGGTATTGCTGGTGGAGCAGATATCATTCTTCTTCCAGAGATTCCATATGATATCAAGAAGGTTTGTGATGCTCTTGATAAGAGAACAGAGCAGGGCAAGGGCTTCTCTATTCTTGCAGTTGCTGAGGGAGCTATCTCTAAGGAGGTTGCTAAGCTTCCTAAGAAAGAGCGCAAGAAGGTTATTGCTGAGAGAAAGCATCCTTCAGTTGCTTATGAGCTTGCTGAGCAGATTAGAGACTATTCTGGCAAGGAAGTAAGAGTTACAGTTCCTGGTCATACCCAGCGTGGTGGAAGTCCTGATCCATTTGACAGAGTTCTATCAAGTCGTTTTGGTGCTTATGCAGCAGAGCTTATTAAGAAACAGGAATATGGTCAGTTAGTTGTTCTTAAGAATAACGAGGTAACATCTATTCCATTATCAGAGAGTGCAGGTAAGCTTAAATATGTATCACCTGATGATGACATTATCCATGATGCTAAATTACTAGGCATCTCATTTGGAGACTAATAAAGATTTATAAGCCACCTTTTTGGTGGCTTATTTTTAGGAGGATTTATGGGCAATTTTAAGAGCTTAGAAGAACTTAGGGAGTTTTTTAAGAAGGATAAGTATGCAACTAACAGCGGAATGGTAGTTGATGACTTTGGTGAGGATTATAGTGTGTGTAGTGTTGTATTAAATGACAATCACAAAAACGGCTACGGCGGAGTTATGGGTGGAGTTATGTTTACCTTGGCTGATTTTGCATTTGCTGTTTTGTCTAACAATGTTCATCAGCCTACTGTGGCTCAGCAGATGAGTATCAATTTCTTAAGCGCCCCTAAGGGAACTAAGCTTATCGCCACAGCCAAACTAAAAAAGACGGGTAAGAGTTCTACTATTGTAAATATTGACATTGTAGATGATTTAGGAAGAGATATTGCCCAGGTTGTTGGAACTGGATTTAAGTTATAAATATTTAGTGACAAAATCTTAAAGCTGCGATATAATAAAGTTCAGAATTTTTATACCTACTTTGACCTTTGCTTTTGTTCGAAAGGGGAATTTATTTGAGAGAACATGTTAGAAACGAAGTTCGTAGGCTAGGCGCTAGTATCATAGAGTCTAAAGAGTTTATGAGCGCCTATAATGAGACACATCACAATGCAACTAGCGTTGCTAAGCACAGCGAGGATGTGGCTTGTACCAGCATTAGAATATGCAGGCTTTTAGAGAAGTTTGGAATCAGTGTTAACCATCAGGATATGGTTAATGCTGCTCTTTGTCATGATCTTGGAATGCTTGACAGAAACGAGAAATATGAATCTGTTAAGGCGTGTCATAAGGAGCATCCGATGGAGTCAGTCAGCGTAGCTAAGAGCATTTTAGCTGATTACAATGACAATGTTGAGGATGCAATATCTAACCACATGTGGCCAGTTACAGGAAGCTTTCCTAAGTCTAAGGAGGGCAGGGTTATTGTAGTTGCTGACAAGTACTGTGCCATGAAAGATCTAAGACATATAATGAGACTTTATTTAGCATTAGTATTGCTAAGAATTGGAATTATTCTTCCATAAAAAAGATTTGCAAATTAGGAGACATTATGTTTAAGTTAGGATTCGATAACGACAAGTATTTGAAAATGCAGTCAGAGCATATCAAGGAGAGAATAGGTAAGTTTGGTGGTAAGCTATATCTTGAGTTTGGTGGCAAGTTATTTGACGATTATCATGCTATGAGAGTTTTGCCTGGTTTTAAGGCGGACTCCAAGATCAAGATGCTTGCGCAGATTAAGGAAGATGTAGAGATTGTCGTTGTTATCAACAGCGCAGATATCGAGAAGAACAAGATTAGGGGCGATTTGGGAATCACCTATGATGTTGATGTATTAAGACTTATAGATGCATTTAGAGGCTACGGTTTATATGTGGGCAGTGTTGTTATGACAAGATTTGCTGGTCAGGAGAGTGCTGTCAACTATCAGAAGAGACTAGAAGCATTAGGAATTAAGGTTTATAGACATTACTCAATTCCTGGCTATCCTAGCAATGTGCCACTTATCTTAAGCGACGATGGATACGGTAAGAATGAGTTTATTGAGACTAAGCATTCCTTGGTTGTTATTACAGCGCCAGGACCTGGTTCAGGTAAGATGGCAGTCTGCTT
>JAIKVP010000087.1 GCA_024685635.1 Lachnospiraceae bacterium | reverse complement strand
GCATTTTTCTCATAAATCTCTGTCTCTTCTACTTCATCAGATACTAAAACTGTACCCTTAGAATCTGTGATTGTAACAATACAAGTAGGCTCTCTAAACTTACCGCCGTTGGCAATTGTAGAATAGGCTGAAGCCTGCTCTAGAGTGTTAGTACCATAGGTAAAACCACCAACAGCAGTCGCCATAACATAGTCTGTACTTGCTATGTTGTTGTAATGCATATTAAGGAGGTAGTTAATACCTCTGTCTGGAGTAACCTTCTTATATACCTGCCAAGCAATTGTGTTAAGAGAAGACTCAATGGCTGCTCTAAGCTTCATTCGTCCTCTGTATCCACCACCTGAGTTCTTAGGCGCATCCTTTTCCTCTAGCTTCTTATCATTAACAATCGTGTCAGGTGTATAGCCCATTTCAAATGCAGGCGTGTATACGATAACCGGCTTAATCGAACTACCAGGCTGTCTATAACTCTGGAAGGCCCTGTTAAGCGTGTATCCCTCAAGATTCTGCGTACGTCCACCGACTATAGCAACAACTCGACCGCTGCTATTGTCAATACAAGTAGCCGCTGCCTGCATGTCATACACCTTCTCATCACCATAAGTTTCGGTGAATATTGACATTTTCTCATCAACAGTTTTCTGTAAAAGCTTTTGCTTATCAGGGTCAATCGATGTATAGATACGATATCCATTGGTAAAGAGCTGTGCCTCGCACTTGTTGTACATATCGTTGTACTCGCTCTTATAGACATCCTTCTCAACATCACTGTCAAATGAATACTCAAACTCAAATCCCTGAGACTTCATAAGAGCCTTGGTTGCACAATCCATAACAAATGAATCAACACTGTTAACCTTGGTCTTTTTCTTCTTCTTAAGCTTAATCTGCTCGTTTACAGCCTCACTGTACTGTTCCTCAGTAATAAAGCCGTCATCCTTCATTTCCCAAAGGATCAAATCACGACGCTCTAGAGTGTTATCCTTATTGGTATAAGGGTTAAACTCCTCAGGGCTGTTAGGTATAGCGCATAAAAATGCTATCTGAGAAAGAGAAAGCGAGCTTGCTGTCTTTCTAAAGTAGCCGTTAGCTGCCGCCTGAATTCCATAGTATCCATTAGCAAAGTTAATATCGTTAATATAGTACTCTAAAAGCTGGTCTTTAGTGTATTTCTTCTCAATTCCAACTGATATAAATGCCTCTTTGATCTTACGTTCATAGCTCTGATCAGTAAAATCAAGATATGTAAGCTTAACAAGCTGCTGGGTAATTGTAGATCCACCCTGTGAGATACCGCCACCTCTTACATTGGCAACTAAAGCACCTGCGATACGCTTAACATCAATACCATTATGCTGATAAAACTTCTTGTCCTCTATCGCAATAAAAGCGTTCTTAACATCATCTGGTATAGCAGTTGATTCTATATAGTAGGTATCCCTTTCGCCCTTAAGAGTCTTTAGAAGATCGCCATTGCCATCGTAGACAAGGCTCGTCTCAGACACCTTAAAGTCGTCCTCGCTAGATTTCTCAACTATCTCCTGCGCTACCGCATAAAGATCAAGCACCTTCTGTCCATATTTTGCATATATTGCCAAGGCAACTGCAACGCATGCCATAAATGCTACAATAAAAAATGTTTGAAAAAGAAGAGTCAATACTCTATATTTCTTCCTTCTTCTCTTCTTTTTAGCCATAAAATCACCTCATATTTTAAAATTATGTAAACTTGCCCAATTATGGTCCTATTATGTTCTACCACAAGATATAGCCCCTAGTCAATGGATAAAACACATTATTTGCAAAAATTTATAAAATTATTACTCATTTTTACTTGAAATGTATATAGTGGTATGCTATAATCAAACTTGTAAATGAATATTGCTAATCACCAACAAATATTCTTTAGATCGCTATGTTTCTAAAGATATTTGCTCCCTATTAGATAGACGAAAAACCACTCTCCCCCCGCTAATAGAGTGGTTTTTCATTTTTAAAAATTCACTCATAAAAACTCGTCAGTAAGTTATGCCTACTGACGAGTTATTTTTATTCGTTAGCTAAGGACTCTACAAACTCTAATAGTCGTAGTCTTGACTCTCTTGAAGTAACCATCGACAGCATATAGACAACTGCACTCAGCACCCAGAATCCAATGATACATGTATATACTATGCCGTTAAATTCTGCATTTATCAATGCCAGTGCCACAAAGACCGTAGCTAATATTAACAATAAACTTGAAAGAAACACTGCACCCTTAAACTTCCTAAACCTATACCTAAGTCTAGTCTTCCCATCATCTGTAGCCTCAATATCTGCATTCATTACCGTCAGATAGTTAATTGTAAAGATAAATGCAGGCTTATATATTATGTAGAACTTCTTAGCTCCTATCTTCCCCATAAAGGCTCCACGTTCCTTGTATTCCTTAACGTTAGCCTTAGTGTCATCCACCACATTTTTGCGGATTCTCTGATGTAGAGTCTCTACATCTATATCAAGAACCTCTTCGTACATGTCACGCACTATTTTCACTTCTTTCCTAAATAATTACTGTGTCCATCCACTTAGGTCATCAGCGTGAATAATCATACTATCGCCGCCGTTAAGCGCATTGTTAAGCATCTTACGATACATCATCTCGTACGCAATCTTACGCATACTTCTAAGTCCATAGAAATCACCCTTGCTCTTCTCGTCAAGAACCTTCTTGTTGAACTCATCCTTAGCATCGTCAGCAACTGAAAAACCATACTTACCAAGAGGCTGAGCAATAAACTCAAAATACTCTTTATAGGTAAACTGTGGAAATACAACAACCTTAGTGTAAAGCGCATCGCTTACAACCTGGTATATTCTTGAAAGCGCAGGCTCCTCAGTATAATGAATACGGAATACGTAAATGTAGTCCTTCTGAAGTGCTCTAAGCTTTCTTAAAAATCTCTTAAACATTGGATCCTCTAAATGATCAGCCCACTGGCTAATATCAAAGCTGATAAGCTTGTTCTTAAACTTGCCAATAGCGTTGTACTGAAGCCATGGATCCTTATCATTATATTCTACAACTGTCTCAATAATTCTTGAATCATCTGTGAACTCAAACAAGCCCAAGCTTGCAATCAAGTTAGAGAGAATATTGAGATAGGTAGTATATCCACAACCCTCATCAACTGCAAATAAATATGCTCTTGAGTTAAATACTCTCTGAACGCCTAAAGCAGTAATCTGAGGTGCTATCGTATTAATCTCATGGAGCAAGTCCTTATATGGTGCACAAGACAAAAGACTATCAACCTTAGGCTGGATAGCAGCAAGCATCTCTGCCTTCTTAACCTCTTCGGCCTCTTCCTTCTCCATAATTTTCTCGTATCTAATGCTGGCTTCTCTTGAGCCCTTACCAATCTGGAACTCATCCTCAAGAGTCTGCCATAACTTCATCTCGAAGCTCTCAAAATCAATGTCATCAAACAAAAGCATAAGATTGCAGTCTGTGTATCCAGAATCTAAGGTCTTAATATTCCCCCCTGGACCTATAATATCCTGAACGCACTCACGCAAATGATTAATAGGGTTCTTACCCATTGTATTCTCTCTGGTCATAACCCAGTCTCTTGCAAATTCTGCTCGAAAATGTACCTTCATAATCATGCCTCCATATAATATATAGATAGTGTTTTAATTATAGCTTATCTAGCCATAAAATTCTATAGGTTTAGTGTATCTTAATAAATCATTTTGAGTATGCGTAATACTCATTTCCACTGCTGACAATGTCAGCTTCAACACTGCTATAATCCTCAACCATGACCTCGTTTCTAACAGGGTCATAGTACCTTATATACTGGCTATTATAACTAGTAATCAGTACATATCCTCCACTCATTTTTGCAATAACAGGATGCCCTTTGCAAATGTAGAACTTCATTTGATCTAAGCTGCATCCCTTAAGCGCAAACACCTCTTGGTCTAAGTTCTCTCCTAGATAACTAATTGCATCATCCGATGAATCAACAACATCATCAAGACTGGCAGTCTTGCCCTCAAATACCAAGGCCATGGCAACACAGGCCGCCAATGACTGCTCTTTATTGCTTGATAAGAGCGTAACATTTTCACCGACTATTGCATAGTCATGGATTGCACTCTTCTCCCAAACGGTTCTTTGCATACTATTAACAACTCCGCCGCCGACCTCGTCAGCGCGTATTATTGCATCGCTAATAGCCTCTACTGATTCTACAATCTCTCCATTTTTGTAGATAAAATACCTAAGCGCCCCTTTAGCATCTGACTCGATTTCAAAGGTCCTATTCTCCTCAACCCTGGTCTCCTTAGCAATCGCAAGCTCAGGAATATCCGTTATATAAAGGTTGTTAGGATAAATGATATATAATTCCTTATATCTAACCGTATTGTAAATGTAGTCAAGGGTCACCATATTGGCATCATCGTCATCATTACTCATAATCCAGTCACTGCCTGAATCTACAAAGATATCGCCTCTCTTCTTAGATAGTTTCATTTCCACAAGATTGTTCTTGACACTTACGCTCATGACAAGCTTGCCTTTAGGTGGTTCATAGCTCTTGATGACCTTGCCACTCCAGTTAATGATATCAACCTCGTAGATTGGCTCGATAACTCGACTAGAATCTTCTACAATGTCCGCTATCCTTACTCTACCTAAAACCAAATCATCTGCTACAAAGCCTATGACTCTCACCCTGTCCTCTGCGTCTGAAGAAACCGACATACTATCTCCATTTGCAAGGTTTCTTACTATGACAGAATTTCTGTCAACAGAGCTTACTCCAAGCAAATGATGATCCTCCGATGAAACAACTCTGTCGTTTGTCACGCTCTCCATTAGAACCTCAAATCTCTGCTCATCCATGTGAACAACATATAAAACTCCCGAAAGCGTAATATAAACATCGTCCTCATCATTCATATAGCAAACCCCAGTCACGTCCTCCTTTAAGGTAGAATATGGCTCAGCAGTAGGAATAAAAGCCCTCTCCTCTATCTGCTTGGTCTCCATATCATAGCTATATAAAAGAACACCATTTTCTCCCTCGTGATTACCCCTGTTCATGTATCCATAAACGGCAAATGATAAATTACCATCATTATCAAGCGATATCAGCTGAATATCGTGATGGTTGTAATTATTGAAAATGTTACCGTATTCCTCCTGCATAAAAGAGAAAATCTGATACATTTGAACATGCTGATAATCATACAAATAGAGCTCTCTATTTTTAACAAATGCTACTAGCTTGTTGTTATTAGCAGTTATATAAGAAACATCACTGCTGTTAGTAATTCCCATCTTAAGTCCGTTGTTAGACGAACTTGTAAATATCGGATCGTAAATAGAGCTAATCGTTCTATTGTAGCTTAATAAGTACATTCTAGTCGCAGTATATCTAACTCTGTAATCCTCGCAAACCTCGTAGTACTCGGTATTACTCTTAGAACTCTCTGCAGTAATATTAAACTTCATTCTGACATTGGCAATATCGTCGCCCATCTCGGTGATAATCATCTCTGGATTATATAAAAGCTGTGGCTTCATATCACCGTAGGTAATCGCCTCAAAGCTGTCTGTAATATCAACATTACCTAAATCGTTGCTGACCTTAGCAGGGTCGCTCTCAAGGTATTTTTTATATTCTTCAGCCTCGGACTTGTCTAACAAGGCAGTATTGATGCTCTTTACAAACTCGAGCTCTTTTTCAAGGTGAGTAGTATTTTTGTTAATGAGGTGAGTGTAGTAGGTGATATCAACATTGCCCTTAACCTTCATAGTAAGCTTAAGGATGTAGTCTTCGCCTTCCTTTAAGGTCATCCTTGGCTTAAGAGATGCAACCTTGTTGTTACGTTTGTCCTTCTCAAAGCCAGTGACATCGCCCTCTTCTACTAAGGAAGAGCTGTCCCCACTTCTGACCTCATATTCCATTTTGTCAAATCTAGTCTGATTAGAATCGACAACTAAAACAATCTCGCCATCTACAAGCGGCGTAACAGAATCGCGCAACAGCGAAGCATCAATGTCTGAGACATATCCATGCATCATATTGATGTCCATATCGGCAACTCTTGTATATATAACAGGTAGAGTCGCTGGATCCATTTCCATAGAGTAGTCACCGGAATTGCCGCCAACTAATCTGTTAATCAAAAGGACTCCACCTATAAAACATGCTATAAACAGAAAAATCCGTATAATTACGTGTTTCACTATAAATCCTCCAAAACAACCAATGGCTTAAGCGTCTTCATTTAAGAGCTTAAGCGCAGAAGATGTACCGATTCTAGCACAGCCAAGCTCAATAAAATCCTCTAAATCCTCTCTTGTCTTAACTCCGCCGGCAGCCTTCATTTTCACATTTGGTCCGATCATGTCCTTAAAAATCTCAATATCTGCCCTAGTTGCACCTGCCTCGCCAAATCCAGTACTAGTCTTAATAAAATCAGCTCCCGCTTCAGTCACGACCTGACACATTGCAATCTTCTCGCCCTCTGTTAGGTTACAGGTTTCAATAATAACCTTCAAAATCTTGCCATTACAAGCCTTCTTAACAGCCTCAATCTCTTCCTTAACCTTGACAAAGTCACCAGCCTTAACGTCTCCCTGATTGATAACCATATCAATCTCGTTGGCACCATCTTTAATGGCAGTCTCTGTCTCAAAAACCTTAACCTCACTAGCATTGTAGCCTAGAGGAAAGCCGATAACAGTGCAAATGTTAAGCTCAGGAAAATCCTTCCTAACACGCTTTATAAAGCATGGCGGGATACATACTGACGCTGTGTTGTATTTAATTGCCTCTTCACATAGAGTCTTAATCTCATCATATCTAGAAGTAGGCCTTAAAAGAGTGTGATCTATATATTTATAAATCTCTTCTTTATTCATTCTAAATCCTCTCAATCTGTGTAATTCTCTTAATATGTCTTGGCTCATTTGAAAATGGAGTGTCAATAAAAGTATCTACAATCTTAAGAGCAAGACCAGGTCCGATAACTCTAGCGCCAAGTGCTAAAATGTTAGCGTCATTGTGCTCTCTTGTCATCTGAGCCATATAGCAGTCTGTACATAAAGCTGCTCTTACATCCTTAATCTTATTAGCAGCGATGCTCATTCCAATACCGGTTCCACATATTAAAATGCCAAGTGAACACTCGCCACTAGTTACAGCGTAACCAACCTCGTGAGCATATTCAGGGTAATCGCACGACACCTTACTGTCAGTGCCAAAATCCTTTACATCAATATTTCGCTTGGTCAAATGCTCCTTAATCTCTTCCTTTAATTCAAATCCACCATGGTCACATGCAATTGCTATCATTATCTTAATCCTCCTTAAAAAAATTGCTTAAAGCTTACCCATTCTATTGGTGAACCCCTTTTCTATAAGCCTGTCTAGCTCCCTAAAGCAGTACTCATAATCCATCATTTCCTTGCCATAAGGGTCAAGGACTACTCCCTCTTCGCTCGCATACTCTTTAATTGTGCATATCATTTTCACATTATCGTATGTGCTTATGACGCGCTCCTTCTGGTGCTCGTCCATTGTTATCACTATATCAGCCTCATCTATATCTGACTGTTCAAGCTGAAAAACGCAGTCATACTCAACTGTCAATCCATTGTTTTCAAGCGTAGAGACAACCTTGGAATTGACTGGTTCCTGAAAGAGAACCACCAATCCTCTCGCCTTGCAATCAACTCCTTCAGCATTATTGCTGCGAATGACGTTATCTAAAATAGCTTTGGCCATAACCTCCCGGCCGGCATCCCCTCTACCGACAAACAGTATACAATACGCCATATAATTCTCCTTATTTTACTCTGCAGAAATTAAATTATATCCCGCTGCCTTAAGCAAGCGGTTCATAATAGCTCTACCGAGTTCTTCATTGCTAAAACTCTCGCAATATATAACGTCTACCCCAAAATCATCCATCTCTCTTAAAGAAGCAAAAAGATTATGCGCTATTGACTTAAGATCATTTTTAGAACCTAAAACAATCTTAGCGTCAGCGTCTATAGCATCCTCGTGCTCCTTAGTGACTATCACTCCCACCTTAAGTCCTTTATTCTTCGCCTCTTTAATCATTTTCAAAAATCCAGCAAGAACCGCTAAATCATCTCCCTCAATCAAGCTAAGCTCCGCCTTGGGAGCATAATGCTTATACTTCATTCCAGGTGCCTTAGCGACAATGCTAGAATCAGCGTGATCAAGCAAAACTGCTGGATCAAAGCATACATCACCTAGAACGCTCTTAATCATGTCCTCAGTAATAAATCCAGGTCTTAATATAACTGGTCTATCGCCAGTTAGATCTATAATCGTAGACTCAATACCTATATCAACGTCACCGCCATCAATAATAGCATCAACTCTTCCATCCAAGTCCGTGATAACATGCTCTGCCTTAGTTGGACTTGGCCTGCCAGAAAGATTAGCACTCGGTGCTGCTATATAACAGCCTGAGCGTCTGATAAGCTCTAGCGCAATAGGATGCATAGGATACCTGATTGCAACAGTATCAAGTCCTCCTGTGGTCTCATAAGGAACGATGTCAGACTTCTTAAAAATAAGAGTCATAGGTCCTGGCCAAAATGCATCAATAAGCTTCTTAGCCATATCAGGAACATAGTCTGTCAACTCATCAACTGCTTTAGCATCGGCAATGTGTAATATCAGAGGGTTGTCACTAGGCCTTCCCTTAGCCTCGTATATCTTTTTAGAGGCATTAGCAAGAAGTCCGTTGCCTCCTAAGCCATATACTGTTTCCGTAGGAAATGCAACAAGTCCGCCCTCTTTAATATAGCTAGCCGCCTTGTCTAAATCGGCACCACAATTATCGATATTGTCAGTTGCTATAAGAAAAATCTCCGTATCCATATTAACATCAAAATCCTTTACACACAGTTATAGTAATTATAACCCCTAAATGGTAATAAAAGCAAGTAAAAAGGCACCCAAATAAGGTGCCCAAAATTTGTAAATAGCGTATAAAATATGGTATGCTTATCTCTTTTTCGTGTTTCATATAAGCATAAAAAATGTTAAATAATTAATAACCCGCCAAAACTATAACGATTATGCACCTGTAGCAGATACCAAAGGCGAGTCTTTAAGCTCTCCCCTCCTCTCCTAAGTTAATAATTATTTCAGAATAAAACTGTTAGAAAGTGCGAATAGTCTAATAACACAGGTTCATACCATGTCAATTAGTGTGTGATAAATACTTTCCAAACATTAGGCTTATGAACGAGGCCCTTACCATCTTAGCTACTTTTCAATTACTACAATTCATAGAAGTAATATTCCACTCTCCAGTGGTGTAACAATGGGCCTTGTTCATTTGCTGTATTAATTTTATTATGTCTGATATGGCCTGTCTAAATCTTAGTAGGACTATAAATTTATGGTTTTTCACTGCTTTTGGTCGAAATATGTAAGATGAAGTGTAGTTTTATATCATAAATGGTCGAATTTTGGTCGAATAGTTCTATAAATGTATAGATTAAGCGACTGCATTTTCCTAATAAAAAAACACCCCGAAGGGTGTTGAAATGCTCTTATCTGGCTGTTAATGCTGATTCTTAAGTTAGATAATCTTAGCCTTATATTAAGCCGTATGCCTTAAGTCCGTTATAAATGCCGTCGTCGTTAACATCTGTGGTGATGTATTCTGACATTTCCTTGACGGCCTCTACTGCATTACCCATTGCGACTGAATGGGCGGCGTATTCAAGCATGTCTAAATCATTGAAGCTGTCGCCAAATGCATAGGTGTCTGCCTGGTCAATTCCTAGATAGTTAATTGCTCTCTTCATTCCGCTAGCCTTGGAATATTCAAGGCTTGGCATAATCTCTGCCACGGTGCTTCTTGCGTGAACTACTATATTGTAGCCCTCAAATTTAGAGCGCAAAAGTTCCTCGCTGCTGTGTCTAAAATCGACGCTGTATTTGTTGACTCTTGAGCTTGAATTGATGTCCTTTAGCTCCTTAAATGTAGTCTTAAGCGCCTCTCTTAAAGAGTTTATGTACGGGTCTGTTTTGGGAAACATATCAGTGTCGACAAAGAGGTAGTCAACTCCCTCATAGATTGCTGATACATTAATCTCCTTAAATGTATCAATGTCGCGCTTTAGTATCTCCCATGGAATCTCGTTAGAGAAAATGACATCGCCTTCGTATTCAAAGTAGGTTCCGCATCCGCCGACAATTCCGTCAAAACCTATGTCTAACAGTTCCTTAGATATAATGGAAGCTCTGCTCCTTCCACTACACAAAAAAGCTAAGTGGCCATTGGCTCTTAGCTTTCTTACTGCGTCTATAGTAGAGGGGATTAACTTCTGCTCATAATCCCACAATGTACCATCGATATCAAAAAATATTGCACTCTTATTCATACCCCTAAGCTCCTAATGTCTGTAAAGCATTGGATCTTATTACACACATATAATGCTCTTCATAATATGAAACCTGAGCATACGAAGGATGCTGTCTTGTTCCATACTCAGTTAAAATGTTACATAGCTTAGCGAACTTGTCAGTTGACATATTGCCACTAAATACTACTAAATGGTAGCATCCGCTTACTGTGTCCTTGTATAAGGTGTTGTCAGTGTGGCTGTAACTATATGCAACTACAGCTGCATTGCACACATCATCTAAGCTGTCAAACTTAAATACTGCAACGTGTGACTTAGACTTGTTAGGCGAGTCAGAATCTGTCTTGCCTGTGTTAATCTTCTTAGCACTTTCATTGAGCGGGATGAAGTTATCTCTTCCATCCTGTCCGACCTCAACTGCTCTTGCTAGGCCTTCGACAGCGTTTCTAACTGCATCCTTGACAACATCTAAAAGTTCATCTGTTGACTGTACACCATCGTCTACATTGGTCTCGACATGAACTTCAAGATTCATTCTGTCTTCATCATCCTCTTCGTCCTCCTCAGACTCAGATTCAATCGCGTCAAGCACCTCGTCGCTCGGTCTTGTGAATCTTGAAAATCTTGTATCTAATTCCTCAGGATCCTCAACCTTAGTCACAAACAATATAAGGCTGTCCTGTCCAATAGGTACTGCTTCTATCATAAGAGGAATATTATCCTCGGCCTCAAATCCTAGCTCGTCCTCCGCCTGAAGCATAATGTCTCTAAAGAATGCTCTCGCCTTCTCAGAACCGTATGCAAATTCAGTAAGCACCATATTGTGACTGACCAAATCTTCGCGAGACAATGTGCATTTGATCTTGCTCTCGTTGATAAGTTCTATCTTCATATAGCATCATCCTATCGTATATAACTAAAACTCATTAGTCTCCATATAATCATTAATTGCTTCACATAAATCGTCGGCATCCATTCCGTGAACTGCTGCAGCTTCCTCTAATGTCTCCATCTGAGAAGCAGGGCACATAATACAACCCATACCTGCTGACATTAATACTGCGGCATTGCCTGGATTAATTGCAATTATGTCACTGATAAGCATGTCCTTATCTACGGTCATTATCTTATCTTCCTTAACTTCTGTCATATCAAACGCCTCCTATCTATATATATCGTATGATAATTAGCTAATTATAATATAGGAGTTTAATATTTTCAAGACAAATATATCAAACGACATATATGTGATACAACATCTTCTTATATTATACTTAATTGTACAAAATATTGCTATTGTTTTTTGCATTTGCAAATGTATTTAATAAAATACATAAAAACGACTTGTTTTTCGTTGACGGTTTTAGAAGATTTTACTATAATTATATCAGTTACTAGGATATGCGTTTGAGTGGGAGCTTCTTAGATATGGTTGCGTATTTATGAGCTTTTGCCGCCGCATATCTTTGTTATCAATATCAAATTTAAAGGAGGATTTTTTCAAAATGAACATGAATTCAGAAGCATGGAATGGTTTTGAGGCTGGTCAGTGGCAGCGTGACATCAATACCAGAGATTTCATCCAGCACAACTACACCCCATACGAGGGAGACGAGGAGTTCTTGGCAGGTCCTACCCAGAACACTAAGGATCTTTGGGATATGGTTATGGATTTATCAAAGAAGGAGCGTGAGGCAGGCGGTGTCCTTGATATGGATACTAAGGTAGTTTCTACTCTTACTTCACATGGCCCTGGATACCTTGATAAGAACAAAGAGACAATCGTTGGTTTCCAGACAGACGCACCTTTCAAGAGAGGTATGAATATCTATGGTGGTGTTCGTATGGCAGTTAAGGCTTGCGAGGACAACGGATATACAGTAGACCCTGAGGTTGTTGAGTTCTTCACAACACACAGAAAGACACACAACGCAGGTGTATTTGATGTATATGATGCAGAGATTCGTGCTTGCCGTTCTAACCACATCATTACTGGTCTTCCAGATGCTTATGGTCGTGGACGTATTATCGGCGATTATCGTAGAATAGCACTTTATGGTACAGACTATCTTATCCAGGATAAGAAGGCTCAGAAGGAGTCATTCGGTAGAGAGTATACCGACGACGTTATCCGTGGTAAGGAAGAGATTTCAGAGCAGATTCGTGCTTTACAGGAGTTAACTAAGATGGCTGAGTCTTACGGCTTCGATATTTCTAAGCCAGCTAAGAACGTTCAGGAAGCTATCCAGTTTACATACTTTGGATATTTAGGAGCAGTTAAGGAGCAGAACGGTGCAGCTATGTCACTTGGACGTACTTCTACCTTCCTTGACATTTATGCACAGCGTGATCTTGCTAACGGTACATTTACTGAGGAGCAGATTCAGGAGTTCATTGATCACTTTATTATGAAGCTTCGTTGTGTTAAGTTTGCTCGTACACCTGAGTACAACAGCATTTTCGCTGGTGATCCAGTTTGGGTTACAGAGTCATTAGGTGGTATGGGTGTTGACGGACGTACTCTTGTTACTAAGATGAGCTTCCGTTATCTTAATACTCTTAACAACCTTGGTGCAGCTCCAGAGCCAAACCTTACAGTTCTTTGGTCTAATCATCTTCCATCAGCTTGGAAGAAGTTCTGTGCTAAGATGTCTATCAAGTCATCTTCTATCCAGTATGAGAATGATGAGCTTATGAGACCTATCCATGGTGATGACTATGGTATCGCTTGCTGTGTATCTTCAATGAGAATTGGTAAGGATATGCAGTTCTTCGGAGCACGTGCTAACTTGGCTAAGTGCTTATTATACGCTATCAACGGTGGTGTTGACGAGATTTCTAAGGTTCAGGTTGGACCTGCTTACCGTCCAATCACTTCAGAGTACCTTGACTATGATGAGGTTCTTGACAAGTACAAGACAATGATGAAGTGGTTAGCTAGAGTTTATGTAAGCGCGTTGAACATCATTCACTATATGCATGACAAGTACGCTTATGAGCGTATTCAGATGGCTCTTCATGATCGCGATGTTAAGAGATATTTCGCAACCGGTATCGCTGGCCTTTCAGTAGTTGCTGATTCACTTTCAGCTATCAAGTATGCTAAGGTTAAGACTGTTCGTGATGATGATGGAGTAGTAGTTTCTTATGAGACAGAGGGAGATTTCCCTAAATATGGTAACAACGATGACAGAGTTGACTCAATTGCAGTTGAGCTCGTTACTTTCTTCATGAATGAGATTCGTTCTCATCACGTATATCGTGACGGTGTTCCTTCAATGTCAGTTCTTACAATTACATCTAATGTAACATATGGTAAGAACACTGGTGATACACCTTGCGGACGTAAGAAAGGACAGCCTCTTGCTCCAGGTGCTAACCCAATGCACGGTAGAGATACTCACGGAGCAGTAGCTTCACTTTCTTCTGTTGCTAAGCTTCCTTA
>JAIKVP010000079.1 GCA_024685635.1 Lachnospiraceae bacterium | reverse complement strand
TCCTGCTGCTACTACTAAGTTAGTTATTAAAGTTGAGCTTACAGGCGCATGTAAGAAGTTATACACTGTTAAGGATATAGACTTTAGCTATACAGTTTCATAATAGTATAATATAACATCTAATATTAAAGCCACCCGATTATCGGGTGGCTTTTTTATTCCAAAATGTTGATGATAATATATATTTTACTTTCCGAATGTTTTCTGTTAACCATTATGAAATCCACCTTTCTATCTTTAATAATGCAGACTTAATATATTTCCAGTTAAAAGCCTAGCTCGATTTAGAAAGCTAAGCTAACAACAAGTTTACGTAAACTAATATGTATAAATTCGAAGAAAAGATGGTAGTTTCGTTATAACACAGCCAACTAAACTAGTAAAGCATGTATGTTGTACCGGCTATATATTTGTTAAATGAGTACAGACGGCTTGACTATAGTACATAAAAATGTCATAATATTCTAAAATGTTGATAGCAGATACATTTTACCATTCCAAAATGTTGATTATCACCATAATTATTTCCGTAAAATGTTGATAGCATTGAAATTACTGTAGTAATTCGAGGTTATTTATATGTTAAAACGAAAGATTTATAATCAGATTGAACAATGGAGTAAGAACAAGAATAACAAGTGTCTGGTGATCCAAGGAGCTAGACAGGTAGGCAAAACGTACGTAATCGAGAAGTACGCCAATGACAATTACGATGAGTATTTAATGATTAATTTTAAGCAAACGCCTTCTGCATCAGAAATATTCTCCGGAGACTTAACTGTAGAGAATATGGTTATGGCAATGAGATTTCGATTTCCAGAAATGCAAATCACTCCAAAGAAGACTCTCATATTTCTTGACGAAATCCAGGAGTGCCCTGAAGCAATAACATCCCTTAAGTTCTGGGCCATCGATAATCAGTATGATGTAATCGCCTCTGGTTCACTTCTTGGAATAGACTATAACAGAGCATCTTCTTATCCGGTTGGCTACGTTGATTATCTTAAGATGCACGCTCTTGATTTTGAAGAGTTTTTGTGGGGAATTGGAATAAAAGAAGACATGATCGCCTCGCTTCGCTCTTGTTTTGAAAATAGAGCTAAGGTTCCGGATTCAATCAATAACCAAATGTTGCAATATTATAGACATTATATAGCAACTGGCGGAATGCCGGAGGTAGTTCAAAGATACGTGGATACCAAAGACTACCGTGAAGTTGATACAGTTCAGCGCAGTCTCCTTCAAGGATATCAATATGATATCGCACATTATGCAAGTGCGGAAGAGAAGGTCAAAGCAGAGAAGTGTTATCTCACTTTATCAAAGCAGCTTTTAGATAAAGAGAACCATAAGTTTCAGTATAAAGAGATAGAACAGGGTGCTCGAGCGCAGAAGTATTATTCAAGTATCGAGTGGCTTCTTCGTGCGGATATTATACATTTGTGTAAATCAGTAACGAAGTTAGAATATGATTTGGAAGATTATTCTCGTGACAACTTCTTCAGGGCATATACCACTGATTTGTCATTGCTGATATCTATGAAAGATTACTCGCTCAAGCAACATATAGTTGAGAATACACTATCCGGTAATACCAAGGGCGGGTTATACGAGTGTGCTATTGCAGACGCTTTATACAAGAAAGACTATAATTTGTACTTTTATAAAAATGAAACTACCAAGAAAGAATTAGACTTTATAGTTCAGATTGACGGAGAGGTTGTTCCAATCGAGGTGAAAAGTTCAAACACAAGATCCAACTCCCTTAATTCAATAATAAAAAAGAGTCCTAATATTTCTTATGCTTATAAGTTTATAAACGGAAATATAGGAATTGGTGAGGATGGCATTATTACACTCCCTTTATATATGGTTATGTTTCTGTAATATGCTAACTCGGTTTTTCGCTAAGTGATCAATAGGAACGCACAAAAAAGCCACCCGATAATCGGGTGGCTTTATTATTAGCTGTTATATCACATTTTTATTTAGTCTTAAACTTGAAATCTTTGATAGAATACAACTTCTTGCTCTTGCCTGTAAGCTCAACTGATACAGTTAACTCAGTTCCAGCTGTAGGTGTTGGTGATAATGTTACATCAGCACTATTTGTAGCTGATGCTTCATTTATTGTAGTAGTACCAATCGTTGCATTACCACTAGCAACTGTAATTACACCAGAAATGTTTTCTGCAAATGTTACAGTAGCTTTATTACCAGTATTTGTAGCAGTAGGTGTAAGCTCTTTCTTCTCATAAGTAATAGAGAATGTCTCGCCAGGTCCCTTCAACTCCTTAGCAACAGCTCCGGCTCTGAAGTATAATTTACCGCCTGTCATTGGCTTCTTTATAGTTGCAGTTCCACCAGCTTTAAGTGTCTTCCACTTAGTTGCTGTTGTAGGTTCAATTGCTGAAACAACATACTGAAGAGCTGTCTTAGATGACTTATTAGTAATCTTAAGTCCCTTCTTAACTAAGTCGTCGTTATCATAATCAAGTGCATCTGCTGAAGCAAGATCAAGTACATTACGAGTAAACTCTCCGGTACCGATCTTAGATGCTGCAGCCTTGGTGGTTGCATCTTTATAAACCTGAACTACGACATTGCTGTCTTTGGTTAAATCAACAGGTGTCTTAGTTGATACCTTCTTCCAACCGCCTTCCCATGCAGTGCTTGCATCGCTACTTATATATCTGTAGTAGCAGTTAGCAGGAATTGTTGCAATACCCTTAGCATAGTTGATAGCAACCTTAGGTCCGTTAGCTCTCTTCTTAATTTTAACATTAACGGTCTTAGCGTTAGCCTTAACTGCATTACCAGATACTACACAATCAACACCATTGTACTTAACTTTCTCGCTAATAGCAGTTTTGGTGTTACCTTTTGGAGCGAACTGGATAACTCCACCAGTCTGTAAAATTGTTCCTGTAACGAGATATTCGCCAGTTTTCTGCCCGTTATTCTCTAGCGCTTCAACATCAGCACCTTCTGGGCAAATAGCCTTTAAACCATCAGCAGCGCCACTAAATGATACCTTATAAGCATCACCACTTGGTGTTACGGTAGCTTTATACTTATCTGAATGCTTAATAACCTTATAAAACATAGGATCAGCAAAAGCGTTGCCGCTAACAGTTCTGAATGCATAATATGCATCCTTCTTTGGATTAAATGTAATACGACCAGATACACTACCATCGTCAACATCGTAAGTATCCCAGTTGGTAATAATCTTAGCAGTACCGTTCTTAACTGTTGCAAGTCCTACCTGTACTTGATGATTAGCACCTGTTACAGCAAAAGTTCCATCGGTATTCAAACCAACACTAAAGTTAGCAGCCGGCGCTGCACTAGCAGTTGTCTTAGCACCTATAGCACTAAATGCTGTTGCAAATGTCATAGCGAATGCTAAAACAAATGCGATTGTTTTCTTCATAGTTGAGGAAACGATAAATGGAAAATCCATGTAAACAGTGAATTTTTACCAATGAGAATATATAATCAGTGTAGAAATTCCGAAAAAAAACGCTTATAGATAAATTTAGTAGTCTAGCGTATAAGTCGGTATTATTGCGGTGTACGAATGGTGTAGGAATCCTTTTGATCACTTAGCAGGTTTTCTTACAATCTACTAGTATATTATGTGCTTGTGTGCTAAAATTTTATAAGAATAATTCTTATAAATTCCGGGGAGGTATCTTAATGCATAAGCTTGAAATCAGGAATATTAATGACAATTTCTATAAGAATCTTGAGAGGATTACAACAGACGGATCATTAGATGGCAAGAAGATAGTCATTTACGGAGATTACAGGACCTCTGAGCATATTATGGGTGCTATATATAAGGCGGGATACGAGATTGCTAAAGTTGTAGATCCCAATTCAAGACGCAACGAATCGGTAAAACAAGGCATCCTTTCTTCGTTTAATGGATATTTGGATCCGGTTGACCCTGAAGATTACCTTGCTCAGCATGATGACGATATCGTTCTTGTGCTTGCTACAAGAGAGCCTGATAAGGCATATAGACGAC
>JAIKVP010000076.1 GCA_024685635.1 Lachnospiraceae bacterium | reverse complement strand
CACTCATCAACAATCTTCCTTGCCTCAACATCATTCTGAACAGCTAAAGCAAAAATCTCAAATTCTTCATCGTCAAGTGATGCAGCAACAAATGACATGAAAATGATAAGCTTATTCTTATAATTATTCTGCTCTTCATTCTCCCATGCTACTCTGTCATACTGTTCCCTTAACTTATCTATATTACTAATATCTTTTCTGCTACTATCCTTAATGAGGTCAAAGATAGCTCTATCAAATATATCATCTTTACTTTTATAACCACGAGCTATATTTAATCCAATAACATTTTGTTCTTTAAGTACATTTACTTTTTCCTTGTTCTCTAACTTAGCCTGACGTGCTATCAATGCACTTTCAACATAACAACAAGCCGTATCTTCTATTCTGTCTAAATCAAAAGATCCAGGCTCAAGAATTGCCTTAGTAAATGCTGTCTTTAAGTTATCAATCTGTTTTTCAAGAATTGCGCTGTTTATATACATAGTCGCAAAAATAAGCAAATTACGTAAACGTGGATTCTGTCTGATATTGCTTAACATTTTGCTATACTGCTCATCTGATAAGTCCTCACCAACAAAACTTAAAATGATAGCCTCTCTTTTCGTATATCCAACGAAATCAACACTATTATCTATTTCTAATAATGATTGTTCTCTGAACTCGTCCTTCAAACTAAGTCTGCTTTTAGATGTCATTCCAGAAATGATTAAATTAATAGCATCATTATTCCTACTATATGCCGTTCTAATATCATAATCAACCTTTAATTCGCCCATAGTCTTACTTAAACTTGATGCGGCGTTCATTGACATATTCTTGTCATTCTTGCTAGCTTCCACGCCTACATAACCATAGGTAAATGCGTCAGCAAATGTCTTCTCATTCTTTTCATAGTCACTATATTGACCATAATTAATAAAATTCAAAAATGCTGCTTTATGGTTCGCACTACTCTTAACTCTTTTAATCAAAATTTGAAACTGGTTCTCATTCATCTGTTTGCTAGTAGCTAATTCCTTAAGTAAGGCAGCTACTCTGGACTTTTGATTCTTAACTGTTTCTACAGATGGATCGTTAAGAATAATCTTACAATCATCAGGGCTATATTCAATTTTATATAGTCCATCTTTAGAAATCTCGTCTAGCATTTTATCTAATTCTTTTTCATTCAACTTTGGCATAATGTTTTCCTCCCTATAAATAAACAATAATATTGCTTTTTTAATTCATCGTTTCTTGATACAAGTCAATATTAACATTGAGCTTATAACAAATGAGCAACAGATATAAAAAAATTTTTATTTGAACAGATTATTGGCTGCTACAGCATATTCTAAGACGCTTTGAGACTTTTTAATTTTTTTCATCAGCTTGTCAAAATCTGGATTATCCCTAAAATTCTCTAAGAAATAGCTCCAAAACTCCTTCATTTTAAATAAAACGTCTCTCTCTCCCGATAAATCCGTGACATATCCCTCTAAAAGTGCGTCATGAAAAGCTTTTAGCCTCTTTCTCTCCTTGTCCATTTCCACTGAAGATGGGTCAAATGCTTCTATCTCGTGCAGACTTCCTAATTTTTCATTTGTTATTTCTTCTAAAAGTCTGGGATTCTTTAGTATTCCCCGACCGAGCATAATCGCCTTGACTTTCGGATAATCACTAATAATCCTCTTGGCATCTTCCTGGCTAAAAATGTCGCCGTTATAGCATACATCCTTATCCGTCTTATTAAGCGCCTCGGCAAATGTAGCTAAATCAGGCTTCTTGGCATAATAGTCTTCTCTAACCCTTGGATGGATAATAATCTCCTCAAATGGATAGCGGTTATAGACCTCTAAAATGTCAAAGAATTCGCTGGAAAAGTCCATTCCAAGTCGCGTCTTTACTGAGATCCTAACCTTCCTTAGCCTGTCAAATACATTTTCAAAAAATGCATCTAAGCGGTCAGGGTCGTCTAAAAATCCAGCGCCCTTGCCTTTAGTGACAACGGTTTGAGAGGGACAACCGAGGTTTAGATTGACCTCGTAGTATCCAAGGTGCTTAAGCCGCTCGACGGTATCAATAAAGTTATCTGCGTCATTGGTTAAAATCTGGGGAATGACCTTCATCCCCTCGTTATTAGCAGGATCAACATCCTTAAATTCTCTCGTTTTTAGCACTTTTTTCTTAGTTGGCGCAATGAATGGTGTGAAATATTTGTCGAATCCGCGATAGAAGCTGTGGTAGGTCTTTCTAAAGACATAGCCCGTAAGTCCCTCCATCGGAGCTAGATAATAGTCCATATGACACCTCCCCTTTGGTTTCTAAACTATGCTTATTATACTTCATTATTGCATTTGCCTTCAATAAGAAAATGATATGGGCTAGGTGGGACAGGGGACGGATGACATAAAAATAGTACCTTAAAGTGACATTTTTTCTTATAGGGTACTGATAAACAGGGAGTTTTGTGTGTTTGAGCAAAATAAGATAATTCTTATTCGTATATAACAAATACCAATTAACAGGACAGTTTACAGAATATCTATCACATCGATATGTGTACGTCGGAATTACTCGACGGCAATCCTAGCACATTCATTTTCAATATTGGAATAAAGACAAAAGCAGGTTCTGGGAGTATGATGACTGTTACGCTTTACCTAAACGAGAGGACTATTGGAACGATATAGAGGCTATGCTTGATGTGAGCGATGAACTTCTCAACAACCGAACTGCCAAAGCCATTCGTGTCCATGTGGACAGCAAAGGTCAATTGGAATTGTTCCCGGAAGGGAAAGTCAATGACCTTTTCATGCAACAAAAATTGGAGGGTATGGTGCATGAGGAGATGTCGGTTTATGGAGCAAAAGAGGAAGAAAGCCAAGTCATACAACGTTCCAAGGAAGAAATCCTGGAAAAAACAAAAGGAAGCCACCGTGGCTTCTTCGATGATTCAGAGCGATTTGCTATTGTAAAGAAATATGCTGACCGTTACCATTTCTTCCACCCTATGCTGGAGTTCCTTGAAGTATTTTGGCTGAGGGATGGTTTCGATATTATTTGTGGTAATCCGCCGTGGATTAAATTAGAGTTCGATGAAGTGGGTGTTATTTCTGAAAAATATCCAGAGGTGGCCATTCGTAAAATGTCTGCAGCTGAAGTTCACAAAAAATATAAAAATCTTGCCTATACAAATTTTAAATTGAAGAAAATATATCGTGCAGAACAGATTGAAGATGCATGCACCGGAGTTTTTCTTAATGCATATCAGAACTATCCTCTTTTGGTTGGACAACAGCCAGATTTATATAAATGTGTGATAGAGAATGGCTTCACACTTCTTTCAGACAAAGGCTATATGGGCCTTCTACATCCTGAAAGTGTTTATGAAGATGCTTATGGACAACCTTTACGTAAAGAAATATATTCACGCCTATGTTATCATTTTCAATTTGAAAATGAACTAAATTTATTCACAGGGACAAATGACCATGGACGAATGAAATTCGGTGAAAATATATATCGTGGAATTCATGGATTGGTTGGTTTCTATAACATGAATAATGTCTTTCATCCAAATACCATAGATATGAGCTTTATACATGATGGGCAAGGGACATGTTTAGGCATTAAGGATAACAATGGAAATTGGAATACTCACGCACATAAAGACAGAATAGTA
>JAIKVP010000071.1 GCA_024685635.1 Lachnospiraceae bacterium | reverse complement strand
TTGAATCATCACGAATAACTAAAAATGCTGTTGTAGATGAAGAGACAAATAATAAGACGAATGAAGATAATATAGAAAGCAAGAAGGGGGATAAGATGAGCGATAAGAAGAATAATGAAACAAATGTAATAAGATTAGATGCTTATAAAGCGCAATCTAACAACGTCAGAAAAACGTATAAAAGAAAAGCGAGTAATGACCCTGATGTTATCTACGGAAGAAATGTTGAAGGTGATATAGTTACAATTGATGATATTCAGGACGAAATCGGAGAAGTAGTAGTTAGAGGAAAGGTATTTGCTTTTGAGGAGAGAGAATTAAAAACTGGTAAGTTTATTTTAAGTTTTGCAGTTACGGATTTTACTAATTCTATAAAGTGTAAATTATTTATGTATCCTGATGTTTTAGAGGAGCTAAAAAAGGATTTTGTTTCGGGTGGATTTTACACAATAAAAGCTGAGGCTAGAAACGATACATATGACAATGAACTTTCATTAACTAATGTTATTGGTATCAAAAAATCAAACGATTTAAGAGATAAAAGAAATGATAACTCTCTTGAAAAGAGAGTTGAATTAAATCTTCATACTACTTTTAGTGAGACTAGTGTACTGCCTGTAGATTCAGCAATAAAAACTGCTATCAACTGGGGGCATAAGGCTATAGCAGTGACAGATTTTGGATGTGCTCAGGCCTTCCCGGTTGCTAACCATGTCAATAGACCTGATGATTTTAAGATAATATATGGTATAGAAGCTTATCTGGTTGATGATTTAAAAGCGCTTGCTCTTAATTCAAAGGGGCAGAGTTTAAAGGAATCATATGTTGTATTTGATATTGAGACTACAGGTTTTTATTCAAGTAAAAACAGCATAATTGAGATTGGTGCAGTAAAGGTTGTTGATGGTAAGGAAGTAGATTATTTTAGCGAATTCGTTAATCCACATACTCCAATTCCATATAAGATTACAGAACTTACAAGTATTACTGATGAGATGGTAAAAGATGCAGATGATATATCGGTTATTTTACCTAAGTTTATGGACTTTATAGGAGATTCGGCTTTAGTTGCCCACAACGCTCAGTTTGATGTAGGCTTTATAGAAGCTAACTGTAAAAGACTAAATTTAACATATGATTTTACTGTTCTTGATACTGTTGAGCTTGCTCATGCATTAGTTCCAGATTTGTCTAGATTTAAGCTTGACACTGTTGCTAAGAGATTAAAGATTGACTTAAAACATCATCATAGAGCTGTAGATGATGCTAAAGCAACTGCTAAGATTTTCATCAAGTTTATTGAAATGCTAGAAGAATTAGGAATAACTAACTTAGATGAGTTAAATGCACATGACGAATTTAAGCCTGATTTAATTAAAAAAGCAAGACCTCATATGGCGACTATTCTTGTTAAAAATGAAATAGGAAGGGTTAATCTTAACAGACTTATTTCTGCTTCAAACATGAGCTATTTTAACAATACTCCTAAGATTCCTAAAAGCTTGCTTAATAAATTCCGTGAGGGTTTAATTGTAGGCTCTGGTAATTATGATGGTGAGCTTTATAATGCAATAAACAGAGATAAACCGCTAGAATATATTAAAGAGCTTGTCAAATACTATGATTATTTGGAGATTTTCCCGCCAACTAATCTTAAACTCTTAATAGAAGATGACAATGCTAAATTTGATTCATTAGAAGAAATGCAGGATATGTTTAAGCAGATTGTTGAATTAGGAGAAGAGCTTAACATACCAGTTTGTGCAACTGGAGATGTATTTTTCTTGGACCCTGAGGACTACATTTACATTTCCTTCCTTAGTAAGTCAAAGAGTAGGATTAAGCATTTTAATGAGGTGCCTAAGAGATTTTTTAGAACTACTGAAGAAATGCTTGAAGAGTTTGGATTTTTAGGTATTGAGAAATCTAGAGAGGTTGTTGTTACTAATACCAATCTGATTAATGATATGATTGAAAAGATTTCTCCGGTATACCCAGACAAGTGCCCACCTGAGATTGATAAATCAGAGGAAACTCTTACTAAGATTTGCTATGACAAGGCACACGAAATATACGGACCTGACCTTCCTGATATTGTAGTAAAAAGACTTGAAAAAGAACTTAATTCGATTATAGGTAATGGCTTTGCGGTTATGTATATTATTGCTCAAAAGCTTGTATGGGATTCTAATGATCATGGCTATTTAGTTGGATCAAGAGGTTCTGTTGGATCTTCATTTGTTGCTACTATGTCTGGTATCACAGAGGTTAATCCTTTGCCGGCGCATTACATTTGCCCAGAGTGTCACTATGTTGACTTTGATTCTGAGACTGTAAAAAGGTATCAGTCTATGGGTTCTTCTGGCTGTGATATGCCTAATATGAAATGTCCTAAATGTGGTCATGATTTAAAGAAGGACGGGCATGACATTCCTTTTGAGACCTTTTTAGGTTTTAATGGTGACAAGGAGCCAGATATAGATCTTAACTTTTCTGGTGAGTATCAGGGCTGTGCCCATAAGTACACAGAGGTTTTGTTTGGCGAAGGTCATGCTTTTAGAGCAGGTACAATTGGTACAGTTGCTGAAAAAACTGCTTATGGATATGTTCTAGGCTATTATGAAGAGCTTGAAAGAGAGAAGATCTATAATTCTGCCTATGAGCGTATTGAAGAAGAAAACAGAATAAACAACCTTGGTAAAGATGAGAAGCAAATTATAAAAGAGGCCAGGGCTGAAGCTAAAAATGCTGTGATAAAAGTCTCTAAGAGAAGATGTGAGCTTGAAAGGCTAGCAGAGGGCTGTACTGGTGTTAAGAGAACCACAGGCCAGCATCCGGGCGGCATTATAGTAGTTCCACATAATATGGAGATTGATATGTTTACAGCCATTCAAAGGCCGGCTAATGATGTCACTACCGATATTATAACAACACATTTTGAGTATCATTCTATCGATCATAACCTCTTAAAGCTTGATATTCTAGGTCATGATGATCCATCCATGATTAGAAGAATGGAGGATGAAACTGGAATAGATGCTAAGACTATACCGCTAGACGACCCTAAGGTAATGAGTTTATTTAATTCAACAGAGGCGCTTGGTATAACAGCTGAGGATATACATGGAGTTCCGCTTGGTTCTTTAGGTGTACCAGAGCTTGGAACTAAGTTTGTAATTGATATGCTTCTTGACACTAAGCCTAAATCATTTTCAGATTTGGTAAGAATCTCTGGATTGTCACATGGTACGGATGTATGGCTTGGCAATGCTCAGGATATTATAAGACAAGGTGTAGTTGAGCTTGAAGGTGCTATATGTTGTCGTGATGATATCATGGTATATCTTATCAATAAGAAATTAGAAGCAGGTAAATCCTTTACAATTATGGAGAGTGTTCGAAAAGGTAAAGGATTAAAGGATGAGTGGATTGAAACCATGAAAAAACATGATGTCCCTGACTGGTATATTGATTCATGTTTAAAGATTAAGTATATGTTCCCTAAAGCCCATGCTGCCGCCTATGTTATGATGGCTTGGAGAATTGCATGGTTTAAGGTTTATCATCCGATAGTTTATTACGCTGCATTTTTCAGTATTCGTGCAAAGAGTATGGATTATCAGAAAATGTGTAAAGGCTTAGACGCCTTAAGGTTTAACATGGATATGATTATTAATAAGGGTAAGAATGAACGCTCGCCTAAGGAAGAAGAACTCTTAAAGTATATGCGTATCGTTGAGGAAATGTATGCAAGAGGTTTTGAATTTATGCCTATAACATTTGACAAAGTGCATCCTACTAAGTTTCAGATATTTGACGGCAAGCTTATGCCTGCTCTTAATTCAGTTGACGGAATTGGCGATTCACAGGCTCAGGTTATATGTGATGCCTATAAAGAGAAGCCTTTTAGTTCTAAGGATGATTTGATGAAGAGAGGAAAGGCTGGTAAATCAACTGTTGAAAAGCTTGATATATGCGGCATAACATCTGATATGCAACAGAGTGATCAGCTTACTTTTAGCTTTGTTTAATAATTAATTCTACTTATCGACTGCATTTGTCTTAAAAAGGGCAAATGCAGTCTTTTTAGACTATATATTTAATTGACTTTTTAGGCCCTAGAGCGTAAAATATTAACTATAATGCGTTTATAATTCAACAAGGGAGGACATAATATGAACAATGATAAACCTACCATAGCCTTACTAGTTACAGGACTTGATGATAGTTATACAGAAGCGCTTTGTAGAGGGGTTAATTTAGAGTGCGTTAAAAAAGACTATAATTTACTTATTCTTCCTGGTAGCTATATTGAGAGAGAGATTTCAGAGGATTCTGAGACACCTTTTGGCTATCAGTATAATACTATTTTTAGCTATGTTAATGAGTCAAACATTTCAGGATTGATTGTTGCAGCTGGTAGTATCGGTGCTTATACTGGCAAGAAGGACATGGAAGATTTCTTAGCTCAGTTTCAGGAGGTGCCTAAGGTATTAGTTTCATCGACCTATGAAGGCTATCAGTGTGTTAACTATGACAATGAAGCAGGAGTTAGGGATGGATTAGAGTATCTATATGAGACATGCCGGGTTAGAAAGTTTGGTATGCTAAGAGGTCCGTCTGGTAATACTGACTGTGAGGAGCGTTATAACGCTTTTATGAAGTTTATGATTTCTCATGGACTTGAGGTTACAGAAGAGAACATAGGTAATGTTACCTTGTCTGATGATAACCACAAGGCTTGTAGAAACTTCCTGACACTTAACCCTGATGTAGAAGCAGTATTTTGTGTAAATGACTATTCGGCTCTTGATTTATGTGATGAGATTAAGGCGATAGGCAAGACAGTTGGAGAGGACATTAAGGTCTTTGGATACGATAATACTATCCAGGGTGCTAAGGCTACACCACCTTTAGCTAGTGTCGCTGCTGATCCTGTTCTCATTGGAAGACAGGCAGTTGTATCACTTAAGAACCGTATGTCTGGTAGAAAGATTGAGTCTGTATATCTACCTGCAAGACTTGTCATAAGAGATTCTATGGGCTCTGCTGCTGGTATGATTACAAGCTCTGACGGTAAGAGACTCTTTGTAGACATGAGTGTATCTGAGGCATTTAATCTTATCTTTTATAGATATAGAGGTACAGGTATTGTTGTTGAGGATACAGTTGTCTATAAACTTTTCTCTGAGGTTGTAAGTAGTATCATATCTATTAGAGAGCTTGATTCAGTATATGATGATTATTGCCTTAACATAGAGAACAGCTTTGAGGAGCTTATGACTTCTGGAGCTACTATATATGCTGATATTGAGAATTTAGTAATGTATCTTGAGCAGTTACAGATATCGATATTAAAGGATATAGACCTTCAGGATCAGGTAATGGTTCAGTCTATGTTTCAGAATATGTTTAAGATGGTATTAAGAGCTGTTGATACAGGATATGTAGAGAATACAGATGCTCAAAAAGAAACCAACCGCAATATGAAGATATTTGTCAAAGAGACAAGTAATGTTCATAAGGGTAATGATTACAGCTACAGTGTAATGCTATCTTATCTTGACTGGGTTAATGTCAAGAATGCATATTTATATGTATTTGACAACCCTATTAAGCATATGTTTGGTGAGGAGTTTGCTCCTTACGACCAGTTAAAGCTTAAGGTCTTTAGGCAGAAGGGTTCAATATGGAGAGTACCAAGATCCAGCCAACAGATAGAGATTTATGATCTTTATAAGAATGTTTTGATGGATACAGAGAGAAGTTCAATGGTTGTTTTACCATTATTCTCTGATGATTATGTATATGGTTTTATGATTTGCGATTTGACTGATGAGATATATTCTCAGAGCGACTTTATTGTTCACCAGTTAAGCAATGTTGCCAGAGTTATCAACTCCTTAAAGGTTAATGAGCAAATGACTAATATCCTTGAGGAGAGAAACAATAAACTTAAGGATCAGTCTAAGCAGGATGTCTTAACTAATATTCTTAACAGACGCGGATTTAACGAGATGGCAGGTCAACTACTTAATGCCAATAAGAAGTCTGAGAAGAATACCTTGGTAGCTTATGTAGATCTTAATAACCTAAAGGTTATCAATGATAAGTTTGGACATGACGCTGGAGACAAGGCTCTTAAGGTAGTTGCAGAAGTTATGCAGGAGAAGATTCCTAATCCTGGTGTTATCGGCCGTATAGGTGGAGATGAGTTTGCATTTGCAGTGACCTATGATAAGGATGATGATGGCTTGGATTTAGAGAGAATATTAAAACAGGAATTTGCAATGCGCAACTTATCTAGCGACAGGCCGTATAATATCACAGTTTCCATTGGTAAGATGTACGCCAAATGGAATGTTGACTGGAGCTTAGAGGAGTGTATGGTGGAAGCTGACACCAAACTTTATGTTGCTAAGCAGTATAAGCCTCGTAAGGTTGTTAAAGAGATGCTGGCTCCTAATAGCTTATAAGTACAATTATTATAATTAAAATAAGCGGTTAGACTTGATGTCTAGCCGCATTTATCTTTAAACTATTTATCCTCTTTACCTTTTATAAACATAAATATTCCAGCACCAATAATAATTACGCATCCTATAACGCTTGCGATATCAGGAATCTCGTTAAGGAAGAAGAAGCCCATAAGACTTGCAAATATAATCTGAGTATAGTCATATACAGAGATATCTGCTGCCTTAGCGTGAGAGTAGGCTGCAGTAATTGAAAACTGTCCCATTGTAGCAGACACAGCGGTTAAGACTAAGAACAAAAACTGTATAGCAGTCATTTCTTTATAGCCCACAATACAAAAAGGCATAAATACCAGTGTTGAAAAGCCAGAGAAGAAGAATACAATATAAGGTCTTGGCACACCGTTTAATGTAGCCCTTCTCATAAATGTATAAGCAAAACCAGCACTTATTCCACTTATTAAACCTATAAGAGCAGGAAATGATATAATATCAGCCCCGCCTGGCTTTAATATAAAAAAAGCACCAAGAATAGCGGTCACAACAGCAAGCCACTGATAAGGCTTAGCCTTTTCCTTTAAGACCCAGTATGAAAATACAATCGAGAAGAATGGTGATAGCTTGTTTAGCATTGAAGCGTCACCTATATTTAAGTGATCAATAGCATAGAAATTAAAGAAAACTCCTATAGTTCCAAATGTTGCTCGCATTATAAGGTCAAAGTAGTTGCCCTTACCAGCATTTAACTTAATCTTGTCCTTAAATAAGACTGCGCTTGCAAAAAGTAGTGCAAATGCATTTCTAAAAAAAGCCTTCTCATAAGTCGGCAAATCCCCGGCAAGCTTGATAAACAGATTCATCAAGGCAAATGAAAAAGCTGCCATCAAGATACAAATAATTCCTTTTGTCTTTTCTGTCATAATAATCATCTCTTTTCTAAAACAGATTTAAGTCTAGTATAGATAAAAGACTTTGTCAAATTGCATACTATATTTTTAAGGGCAATTATATTATAATAAGTACTAGTTTATGAAAGGAGCGCATTAATTTGCGATGGTTATATGAAAGACGGATGGATAAAGGTTTGCGCTGCTAGTGTTAATGTTACAGTAGCAGACGTTAAGGCCAATGCAAAAGAGATAATGAATATTATGGATGAGGCAGCAGCTAAAGGCGTTAAGCTACTTGTTTTACCTGAATTATGCTTAACAGGTTATACCTGTTCTGACTTATTTTTACAGAGACTTCTACTTGAAAGGGCTGTTGATGAGCTTCTTAAGATAGCTAATCACTCAATAGGCCAGGGCATGATTACTGTTGTTGGCCTTCCAATGTCAATCAACTCCAAGCTTTATAGCATGGCAGCATTTGTCTATGAGGGAGTGATTTTAGGTGCTGTGCCTAAGAGCAATATTCCTAACTATTCAGAGTTTTATGAACTAAGACATTTTAGCGAGGGCTATAATGATATGGGCGATGTAATAATTGGCAATATGACTGTGCCAGTTGGTACTAACCTCTTGTTTTCTAATATATTATTTGATGAGATGGTAATTGCTGCTGAGGTCTGCGAGGATTTGTGGGTGCCTAATTCGCCATCAATTTCTCATGCTCTTAACGGTGCAATGATTATTGTTAATCCTTCAGCTAGTGTTGAGACTACTGCTAAGGAGAGCTATAGAAGAAATCTGGTTTCAATGCAGTCAGCAAGGCTGTTATCTGCCTACATTTACGCTGATGCGGGTGAGGGAGAGTCTACAACAGATGTTGTATTCTCGGGCCATAATATCATTTCAGAAAATGGTACAATTCTTGCCGAGAGTGAAAGATTTAAGAATCAGATGGTAATCTCTGAGATTGATCTTAATAAGCTTGAGGCTGAAAGACGCAGGATGAATACATTTGTTAGCATTCCTAATGCCGAGTATAGAACAGTTTTATTTGAGATGGAGATTAAGGATACTGTTCTTACTAGACACTATCCTAAGAAGCCTTTCGTTCCTGACAATAAGGAGACTCTTGAGTTAAGATGCGAGGAGATTCTTAATCTTCAGGCAACTGGTCTTAAGAAGAGGCTTTCACATACCAAGGCCAAATCAGCAGTTGTTGGTATATCTGGTGGACTTGATTCAACCTTGGCATTGCTTGTTACTGTAAGAGCCTTTGATATGCTTAATAAGGATAGAAAAGATATTATAGCTGTCACCATGCCTTGCTATGGTACTACTGACAGAACCTACAACAATGCGGTAAGACTTGTTAATGAGCTTAACTGCACACTTAAAGAAATTCCAATTACTAAGGGTGTAGAGCAGCATTTTATTGATATTAATCATGATAAATCAGTCATGGATGTAACATTTGAAAATGTTCAGGCTAGGTATAGAACCCTGGTACTTATGAATATTGCCAATCAGGAGAATGGCTTAGTTATAGGTACAGGTGATTTATCAGAGCTTGCTTTAGGCTGGGCGACATATAACGGTGATCACATGTCTATGTACGGTGTAAATGCATCAGTTCCAAAGACTTTGGTTAGACACTTAGTTAGATACTATGCTGATTATCTAACCGATGCTAATGATAAATTAAAGTCTTGCCTTCTTGATGTCTTAGATACACCAGTAAGCCCGGAGCTTTTGCCACCTACAGATGATGGTAAGATATCCCAAAAGACAGAGGATTTAGTAGGTCCTTACGAGCTTCATGATTTCTTCTTATACTATGTATTAAGATTTGGCTATGAGCCTAAGAAGTTATACAGGCTTTCAAAATATGTATTTAGCGATGAATATGATGATGAAACACTCTTAAAATGGCTTAAGAATTTCTATAGAAGGTTCTTTGCTCAGCAATTTAAGAGATCCTGCTTGCCAGACGGCCCTAAGGTTGGTTCTGTCGCAGTATCTCCAAGAGGAGATTTGAGAATGCCATCAGATGCATCTGTAAGAATATGGATGGACGAACTTGAGGAATTAGGATGATAAAAAGACTTGTTTTGGTAAAGGGTGGAGTTGAGACCTTAAGCTTCTTTAGCGCAGAGATTGAAAAGTATTTTTTAAGCAATAATATCAAGACCTTCTGGCTTGACTTAGATGATTTAGAAAAGTCAGCTAAGCATCTAAAGAAGTTTATTAAAGAAGATGAAACTGCTCTATTAACATTTAACTTTTTAGCTCTCTCGGGCGAGAAATACATATATGATGAGGATAGAGGCTATATCTGGGAGATTTATAATATTCCTGTTTATAATATTGTGGTTGATCATCCTTTATACTATGTTGAAAGATACCCTTTAGTTCCGCCTAAATATACTGAGTTTCACATTGATTTAGATCATGAGAGATATTATGAAAACTATTATCCTGAACTTAAATCAGGCGGTTTTTTGCCACTTGCTGGAACTTGTTATAATGATTATGTTATTCCTGCATTTGACGAATGGATAGAATCTAAAGATATAGACATACTCTTTGTTGGAAGCTATATGGACCCTAAAGAATATATGAAATATATAACAAGGATTAACGACGAGTACACCAGCTTTTATATGGGAATGGTTGATGATTTGTTTGATAATCCGATGCAGTCTTTAACTGATGTTGCAAGGCGACACTGCATAAGAGAGATGGGAGATAAGAGCATTGAGACCTGGAAGGTTATTTATAAGAGTCTAAACTTCCTTGACCTTTATATAAGAGCAGTAGCAAGAGAAAATGCAGTAAAGGCCATAG
Source organism: Lachnospiraceae bacterium (assembly GCA_024685635.1). Classification (GTDB taxonomy): domain Bacteria; phylum Bacillota; class Clostridia; order Lachnospirales; family Lachnospiraceae; genus NC2004. The sequence continues at coordinate 8,875 of JAIKVP010000071.1, read as the reverse complement.
CAAAGGCTGGGGTAAATATCGACATTTTTGGTCACAAGTGGGAAAATGCTAGTATTAAGGCAAATAATGTCAAGCTTCATGGGCCCACAGATTCAAAGACCTGTCTTATGATGATGCAAAGGGCTAAGATATCACTAAATGTCCTGCCATGGTTTAGAGAGGGAGCTCACGACAGAGTATTTAATGCGATGGCTAACGGCAGCTTGTGCTTAACTGATGAAAGCCTGTATCTTGATAAGATATTTAATGATAAAGAGGACTATATCTTATATGATATCAGTGATGTGTCTGATTTAGGAGATAAGGCAGATAAACTCTTAAAGGATAATGAGTATATCTATAAGCTTGTAAACAAGGCGTATAAAAAGACTCTTAAAGGCCATTTGTGGTCTGACAGAGCAAAAGTCTTATATGATTATATGATGAATGATAAATAAATTCGGAGGACAGTATGGATTTTAAAGAAAATATGAATGCTAAAGTATTAGAGGTAAATGATATTATAGAAAAATATTTACCTAAGATAGAAGGCTATCAAAAGACTGTTATAGATGCTATGCATTATAGCACAATGTCTAATGGCAAAAGAGTAAGAGCTATACTTATGCTTGAGACATATAGATTATTTGGCGGTGATAGCAAGGTTGTTGAGCCTTTTATCGCTGCGATTGAGATGATTCACGCTTATTCTCTAGTGCACGACGACTTGCCTGCTCTTGATAATGATGAGTATAGAAGGGGTAAGAAGAGCACTCACGCTGAGTATGGCGAGGCTATGGGAATCTTGTGTGGAGACGCACTTCTTAATTATGCATTTGAGACAGTGACTAAAGCATTTGACATCGAGTGCAGTCCTAGAGTTGCCTACGCTTATAAAATACTAGCAACTAAGGCTGGAATTAATGGAATGATTGGTGGTCAGGTTGTCGATGTCGAGTCAGAGGGCAATGAAATAGATGCTGATACTATGCTTTACATACACAAGAATAAGACGGCGGCTCTAATAGAGGCAGCAATGATGGTTGGAGCAATCTTAGCCTCAGCCAATGTTAAAGAAATTGCTAAGATTGAATCGCTTGCATCTGATGTTGGTTTAGCATTTCAGATTCAGGATGATATATTAGATATAATAAGCAGTTCAGAAGTATTAGGTAAGCCGGTTGGAAGCGATGATAAGAATAATAAGAATACTTATGTCAAGTATAACGGACTTGATAAGTCTAAAGAAGAGGTAAAGACATTGTCCAACAGGGCAGTTAGCACTTTAGATTCTTTAGATGATTCAAATGAATTCTTAAATGAGCTTATCAAGAGTATGATAAATAGAGAGAAGTAGTATTGATAATTAGATTTTGTGCATAATAAAAAGCAGTCTCCATATAGAGACTGCTTATATTATTGCTCAAATTAAGCGATTGAGTTAACAAGCTTGGTAAGACGAGATACCTTACGAGCTACATTGTTCTTGTGGAAGATTCCTTTTGAACCAGCCTTGGTAATCTCAGAAACAGCAAGCTTAAGTGCGCTCTCTGCAGCTGCCTTATCATTAGCGTCAACAGCAGCCTCAACCTTCTTAACCAATGTCTTAATCTTAGACTTGATAACTTTGTTTCTCATTGTCTTAGTATTGATAACTAAGATTCTCTTCTTAGCAGACTTAATATTAGCCAAGATGTACACCTCCAAATAAAAATAATTATTAAAATATTCTCTTAGCATTAAATCCGGACACGGACGTTTTAATGTTAAATCAATGGTGAATGGTGTAGTGACTCACCACGCACACTAGAACAATATATAATATTTGAAATAAATTGTCAACAGTCAATTTTGTATAGCGCATTTTATTCTTTTATGATATACTATATTGCAGTGATTTTAAGACAATACTAGGAGGTATATTATGTACAGTTTTGATGAAATTAAGAACGTAGATCCTGATGTAGCTAAGGCTATAACTGATGAGGTTGACAGACAGAACAGCCATATCGAGCTTATCGCTTCTGAAAATGTAGTAAGCAAGGCAGTTATGGCTGCTATGGGAAGCCCACTTACTAATAAGTATGCTGAAGGATATCCGGGAAAGCGTTATTATGGCGGCTGTGAGTTTGTAGATGTAGTTGAGGATTTAGCCAGAGACAGAGCTAAAGAGTTATTTGGTGCTGAGTATGTCAATGTTCAGCCACACTCAGGTGCTCAGGCCAATATGGCTGTATTCTTTGCAATCTTAGAGCCGGGCGATACATTTATGGGTATGAACCTTGATCACGGCGGACATTTGACACACGGTTCACCAGTTAATATGTCAGGTAAGAATTATAACTGTGTTCCTTACGGTGTTAATGATGATGGTTTCATCGATTATGATGAGGTATTAAGAATTGCTAAGGAGTGCAATCCTAAGTTAATCGTAGCTGGTGCAAGTGCATATGCCAGAACAATTGATTTTAAGCGCATGAGAGAGATCGCTGATGAAGTTGGAGCTGTTCTTATGGTAGATATGGCTCATATCGCAGGTTTAGTTGCTGCAGGACTTCATCCAAGTCCAATTCCTTACGCACATGTTACAACAACCACAACTCACAAGACCTTAAGAGGACCAAGAGGTGGTATGATTCTTTCAAGCAACGAAGTTAATGAAAAGTATAACTTCAACAAGGCTATTTTCCCTGGTATTCAGGGCGGACCTTTAATGCATGTAATTGCCGCTAAAGCAGTATGCTTTAAGGAAGCGCTATCAGACGACTTTAAGGCATATCAAAAACAGCTGGTTTCTAATGCTCAGACATTATGCAATGCGCTTAAGGAGAGAGGCTTTAAGATAGTTTCAGATGGAACTGACAACCATTTGATGTTGGTAGACTTAAAAGATATGGGTAAGACTGGTAAGGATGTTGAGAAGCTTCTTGACAGCTGCAATATTACAGCTAACAAGAATACAGTTCCTAATGACCCTAAGTCACCATTTGTAACATCTGGAGTTCGTATTGGAACACCTGCTGTTACAACAAGAGGTATGGTTGAGGATGATATGATTGTTATTGCAGATGCTATTAAGGCTGCTGTAATTGATGAGGATAATGATAAGGCTAAAGAGCTAGTAAAGAGTTTGACCGATAAGTATCCATTATACCGCGAGTATTAATTAGTATTTCATTTCCCCGGAATTTTATATTTCGGGGAGTATTCTATTTTTTAGGAGAATTAATATATGTTGGATTCTGTTAAGCAAATGCTTAAAGCAATGACTCCTAAACGTGTTATATGGATGTGCATTGGTGTCTTTTTAATTGGAATGAGTGTTTCTTGTAGCAGACTATCAGGGCTTGGAACCGATCCTTTTTCCTGTATGAATCTAGGCGTCAGTGCTGTTTTAAGACATGTGACTAATAACGGCTTTTTTACATATGGCAATTGGCAATTAATAGTTAACTTAATCCTTTTGATTCCTATGATTATATGGATGAGAAAGGGCTTAGGACTTGGAACTATAATAAATATGGTTTTTGTAGGCTATGTGGCAGATTTTTGTATGTTTATATATAAGCAATTTGGCATTGATACGACTACATTTGCTGATTTTATGGTTGTAAGAGTCTTGTTAATAGTCTTGGCATTGGTTTTACTTACTCTTGGTGTGGCACTTTATATGCAGTGTGATTTAGGTATTGCACCATATGATTCGCTTTCTCCGATTATGGAATTAAAGACCAATGGTAAGATAAAATATGCAATTGGACGTGTTATAACAGACTGTATTTGCGTTTTGATTGGATTTGTATCAGGAAGTGTTGTAGGGGTAAACACTTTAATTATGATGTTTGGAACTGGACCATTTGTCACTTTCTTTAGGACAAATGTTGCAGCCAAGGTCATTCCCTTAGAGAATGATAATAACAAATAGAGAGGTGTATTATGAGTAAAGTAGCCATAGTAACAGATAGTAATAGTGGTATTACTCAAAATCAGGCAAAAAAAATGGGAGTTTATGTGCTTCCTATGCCTTTTTATATCAATGATGAACTTTATTTAGAAGATATAACCCTAACTCAGGAGAAGTTTTATGAGATGCTAGCTGATGGTGCTGATGTAAGGACTTCACAGCCTTCAATCGGTGAGGTTAAGGATATGTGGAATTTAGCTCTAAAGGATAACGATGAGCTTGTCTATATACCTATGTCTAGTGGCTTAAGTAGTTCTTGTCAGACTGCTACCATGCTTGCAGAGGATTATGATGGCAAGGTTTTTGTTGTGGATAATCAGCGTATTTCTGTCACACAAAAACAGAGCGTTTTAGATGCGCTATATTTGGCAACTTCTGGCAAAACTGGCGCAGAGATTAAAGAGATTTTATTAAGAGACAAGATGGAATCTAGCATTTACATCACAGTTGATACTCTTAGCTACCTTAAAAAAGGTGGAAGAGTAACTGCTGCAGGTGCTGCAATTGGTAGTGTATTAAATTTAAAGCCGGTACTTACTATACAGGGTGAAAAGCTTGATGCATTTGCTAAGGTCAGGGGAATGAAAGTTGCCAAAAAGACCATGCTTGATGCGATTGAGAAGGATTTAAAAGAAAGATTTGATGGTAAGCCTATGCATTTAGAGATGGCTTACACATATGATGATGATGAAGCTAAGATTTGGGCGGACGAGATTATGAACCGATTCCCTAATATGAACAAGGTTGATCTTGATCCATTATCGTTAAGTGTATCATGTCATATTGGACCTGGTGCCTTAGCTGTGGCTGTTAGTATTGTTGAAGAACAGTTATAAAATATTTACAAGGTGAGTTAATGAAATCATTATATATTGCGGAGAAACCGAGCGTAGCTCAGGAATTTGCCAAAGCACTTAAGATGAAGTCTAGGAGGATGGATGGATATCTTGAATCTGATGATGCTATTGTCACATGGTGCTATGGTCATTTGATTACTATGAGTTACCCAGATGCTTATGATTCCGCGTTAAAGAGGTGGCAGTTTGATACGCTGCCTTTTTTGCCTAAAGAGTGGAAATATCAGGTTATAGAATCCGCTAGCAAACAATTTCATATTGTAGAAGGACTATTAAATAGAGATGATGTCACAAGAATCTACGTCTGTACTGACTCGGGAAGAGAAGGAGAATATATATACAGGCTTGTAGATCAGGAGGCGCATGTGCCTGATACTAAGGATAAGAGGCGTGTCTGGATTGATTCTCAGACAGAGGAAGAAATCTTAAAAGGCATTAAGAATGCCAAACCTCTTAGCGACTACAATAATATGTCTGATGCTGCTTATCTTAGAGCCAAGGAGGACTACCTTATGGGTATTAATTTTTCAAGGGCTCTAACTCTTAAGTATGGCTATACTATGAAGGACTATCTTAAGAAGGATAAGAATGTTGTAGTTGCTGTCGGCAGGGTTATGACCTGTGTTTTAGGTATGATTGTTAGAAGAGAAAGGGAGATTAGAAATTTTGTAAAAGTCCCTTTTTACAAGGTAAATGCTATAGCTAGCATTTTAGATAATGATTTTGATATGGAGTGGAGAGCGGTTCCTGGCTCAAAATATTATGACACACCATATCTGTATGGAGATAAAAATAATGGCTTTAAGGATAAAGAGCACGCTTTGGAGTTAGTTAACAGACTAAAGGCTATTAATCCGATGGATAGCACAATTGTTAAGGTTGAAAAAAAGACCGAGAAGAAGAATCCGCCGATGCTTTATAACCTTGCAGAGCTTCAAAATGACTGCTCAAAGTTTTTTAAGATTAGGCCGGATGAAACCTTAGCTATTGTTCAGGAATTATATGAAAAAAAGCTTGTTACATATCCAAGAACAGATGCGAGAGTCTTATCAACTGCTGTTGCTAAGGAGATTGATAAGAACCTAAGAGGTTTGTCATCATATCCACCTGTTGGAGCTTATGCTAAATATGTTGTTGATCAGGTTGGATATAAGAATATTCATAAGTCTAGATATGTCAATGACAAGCAGATAACTGACCATTATGCTATTATTCCTACAGGGCAAGGCCTTTCTCAGCTATCAAGAGTGTCAGAAACTGCCGCTAAGGTTTATGAGCTGATTTCAAGGCGATTTGTCAGCATTTTCTATCCTGCGGCTGAGTATAAGCGTTACTCTATTGAGAGCGAGCTTGATAATGAGCATTTTTTCTCGACGACTAAGGTCTTAGAGAAACCAGGATACTTAAAGGTTGCCAATCATAGCTTTGGTAGAAAGAAAGCAACTGATGATAACGATGATAAGGATGATTCAGATTCTAAAGAGTTTGATCAAGCCTTGTTAGATGCAATTTCAAAGCTAAGAAAGGGTTCTAAGCTTAATTTTAAGGATATTGTTATAAAAGAGGGAGAGTCTTCCCCTCCTAAGCCTTATAACTCTGGTTCGATTATTCTTGCCATGGAAAATGCTGGTAAGCTTATTGATGATGAGGAATTAAGGGCTCAGATTAAAGGTAGCGGAATTGGAACTAGCGCTACTAGAGCAGAGATAATTAAGAAGCTTAACACTAATGACTACATTTGTATAAATGGTAAGACTCAGGTATTGTCCCCAACACAGCTTGGTGAGATGATTTATGATGTGGTTGAGCAGTCGATTAAATCAATGCTTAACCCAGAACTTACAGCCAGTTGGGAAAAGGGTTTATCCATGGTGGCTAACGGTGAGGTTACTAGTGATGAGTATATGGATAAGCTTTCTAACTATGTTGGAAGCTTAACTAATAAGGTTAAGTCTCTTAATAATAAGGGGCAGGTGCTTAATCTTTTTAATCAGACGGCACCATATTATAATAAGAGTAAGGGAGGTAAAAAGAATGCAGGAACTAAAAATTAGTGAATTATATGACTTAGATCAAACTATCGCTAAGGAACTGATGGAGAAATATGAATATCCGTGGGAGCTTTTGCCTCATATTGGAGAGTTCATATTAGAATTAGGAGAAAGGCTTTCTTTAGACGAATATGAAAAGAGAGGTGCTACTGTCTGGATTCATAAGACTGCTACAGTCTTTGATTCTGCTTATATCAAGGGGCCTTGTATCATTGGAAGGGATACTGAGGTTAGGCAGTGTGCTTTTATCAGGGGCAATGCATTAGTAGGAGAGAAGTGTGTTGTTGGTAATTCAACTGAGCTAAAGAATGTTATTTTATTTAATGTTGTTCAGGTTCCGCACTATAATTATGTAGGTGATTCAATTTTAGGCTTTCACTCACATATGGGTGCTGGCTCTATTACTTCTAATGTCAAGTCTGATAAGACTTTAGTCACAGTTAAAACTCCTGAGGGCAAGATAGAAACTGGCTTAAAGAAATTTGGTGCCATGCTTGGTGACTATGTTGAAGTTGGCTGTAATAGCGTATTAAACCCTGGTAGTGTAATAGGAAGTCATACTAATGTTTATCCTTTATCATTTGTAAGAGGTTATGTTCCGGCTAATTCCATATTTAAAAAGCCGGATGATGTGGTGACAAAAGAAAATCGTTAAGGTGATAATATGAGGTTTAAGAGCTTTTTTATTATGTTGGCAGTTGTTATAATAGCATTTTCTTTTACTGGCTGCGGTGATAAGAAGAATAATAGCAATCAGGATACGACTCTAGATAGCTATGAAACTGTTAAGAGTGATTATAATATGCTGTTAAGAAAATATGACAAGCTTAATGAAAAATATAATAAGATAAAGAGTTCTGCTGACGCTCATACTGATTCAGAGATTGTAACTACAGTTATTAAGTCTACATTTGTAAAAATGAGCTTAAAACTCTCTGCTACAAGCACAGAGGACTATATCGATGATATCGCTTTAGTCAGTGAAGTTAAGAATTCGCTTAATAAGCTTATAGTTGACAATAAGACTAAGGTTAACTCGCTGAAGGCATCTAATAATATATACTACAGTTATACGATGTATAAGGATGACAACTCGCTTATGACATTTGATGTTTATCCTAATGACAGGATAATCTTTAATGACGCACCTAAAACAGTCTTTTATTGTGAAAATATAGCTAAGATAGGAGTTGCCTATTTTGGTGAGGAAGATTATGAGGAATTGCCTAACATGAGCCTTTACCAGAAAATGTATCTTTCTGACATCTGTTATATTGATGGTAAGCTTCAAAGTGAGGATGTAGTAAAGAAGATTTCTACTGAGCTTGATTCCTTTGTAAAAGATGGGGAGCTTGATCAGGTTGATGATTTAGCTGTTGACACGTTAAAGGTGATTGAGTTTAGATTTCAGGGTAATCTATATACTATTAATCTATATGATAAGTATATATCCATCTTAGAAGATGAGTCTGATCATTTTTACAGACTTAAAAGAAAAGTGATTTTTTAAGAAAATGCTTGCATTTTCATATTATATGTGGTAAGGTATACAAGTTGTTGTTAAATCTAGACGGTCCGCTGTCGTATTTCGTTAAGAACGTCGAATATATGAATAGGAGGTAACTTTGATGAACGATATTATCAGAGAGATCGAAGCAGCACAGATGAAGGAAGAGGTTTCTGACTTTAAGGTTGGCGATACTGTTAAGGTATATGCTAAAGTTAAAGAGGGTAACCGTGAGCGTACTCAGGTATTTGAGGGTACAGTGTTAAAGCGTCAGGGCGGAAGTTCAAGAGAGACTTTCACTGTTCGTAAGCTTTCTAACGGTGTAGGCGTTGAGAAAACATGGCCACTTCATTCTCCAATCGTAGAGAAGGTAGAAGTTGTTCGCCGTGGTAAGGTTCGTCGTGCTAAGCTTTATTACTTACGTGCTCGTATTGGTAAAGCAGCTAAGGTTAAAGAAAAGGTTCAGTAATAACCAAAATATAAAGCCTGTCGCATATGCGGCAGGCTTATTTTTATA
>JAIKVP010000062.1 GCA_024685635.1 Lachnospiraceae bacterium | reverse complement strand
TAAAATCAAATCTTCTTTAACCTCTTCTGGCATTACCGTTTCAGCAAATGCAGCAGTAGTTAACTTGTGGTAAACTCCACCGTCTTTAGTCTGCATTTTAAGCATCCAGTCAAGCTCGTACTTAACCTCATCTAAGATGTCAGGCACGCCATTGTTGCTGTATGGCATATCCCAATCATCGCCAAATGCTTCAGGGTTATTCTCGTATGCTAAAAGTAAATCGTAAGCTGCCTTAGCACCTGCAACTACATATCTTCCGTAGTCACCAGCATCGTGCCAGCCGCCGTTCATATTTTTAACTTTTTTGTTGGTTCCATATATCGTTGCATCGCCCGTGTGACATGCCTCGTGAGCAAAATCACCGACAACCTTCTTATCAAGGCTGCAACCACAGCGCTGTGAATAGTACCATTTGACTGCGTCCTTTAGGAGGTCTTCGTAAACCTTATCTCCAATTGCAAATTCATAAGACTCGCCAAAGTCGTCTGTCACGACTTTATAGTTACCAGCCTCTTTAAGGTCTGTAAAATCTGCAATTGCTACAGTCTCCTTGCTGCTGCCATTAGACATCTCGCCTGTTAATTTGCCCTCAAACTTAACATCTCCGCTCTTAGCATCAACAACCTTAAATGCCTTGCCATCTAGTGACTCGCCTCTTACAACAGCCTTCTTAACATCATCTGTTCTATATCCAATCTGGTTTAAGTTAATGTCTGGTGTCTCAACTGCATCGTCTGCGACAACCTTATTGGAATCATCAACCAAGTGCAAATCAAAGTTATCAAAGAATACTGTGTGGTCTCCTAAATCAGCAGGACCATCATCAAACATTCCCAAGTTGAGACATAGTCTAGGAGCTGGGTCAGAAGCCTCAGTCATAGAAAATGTTGCCTCAACCCTAGTGACATCATTTTTAATCTCCATCTTATCTGAAGTATAGGCGTGATAATCGCTTCCGTTGATCTGGATACGCCACTCTCCGACTCTCTCAACATCAGAATGTACGTCAAATGAAAAGCTGTAGTCGCATCCTGTATCGAGTGCAAAGCCGTCATAGTAAGCCTGAACCGCATAGTCTAGGCTACCTGGATCAGTAATATGAACTGCCAGTTCGCCAGCCTTGTTTGACAAAACAGCGCTACCACCGTTGGTGTAGGTGTTCCATTTGCCGACTGTACCGTCAGAAAAATCTGCATTCATTATCATATTATCTGTGTCTTCACTAGCCGTAGCTTCAGTAGCAGCCTCAGTAGTATCAGGCTTACTAGCGTCTGAGCTTGCATCTTTTTTACCACATCCAAAAAATGCTGACACCATCACCAAACACATCAAATATGCTATGTACTTCTTCATATCGCGCCCTCCTTAATTCTTATTAATAAACTACTTTCTCTTAGCAAGATACTCCTTAATTCCGCCCCACTTAGTATCCTTCTCAGAAATAATCAAATCATCTTTAGTCATACCCTCTGGAATAGGCCAGTCAACGCCGATATCAGGATCATCAAACTTTAATCCCTCTTCATCTCCAGGGTGGTAAAAATCCGTACACTTATATGAAAATACAGCGTAATCTGAAAGAACGATAAAGCCGTGAGCAAAGCCCTCAGGGATATAAAACTGCTTCATATTCTCAGATGAAAGCTTAACACCATACCATTTGCCAAGTGTAGGAGAACCCTTTCTCAAATCAACTGCGACATCAAACACTTCGCCGTCAACAACCCTAACTAGCTTGCCCTGAGGAAACTCTTTTTGAAAATGCAGACCTCTTAAAACACCCTTAGAGGACATCGACTGATTGTCCTGAACAAATGTCATATTAAGTCCCTCTGCCTCAAAATCATTGCGGTTATATATCTCTACAAAATATCCTCTTTCGTCCTTATAAACTGTAGGCTCAATAACTGATAGCCCCTCAATTTCGCATCTTTCAACCTTTATCTTGCCCATTTTTACACCCTTTCTTGATATATTAGTATATCTTTTAATAATCTTATATCGTTTATCT
>JAIKVP010000061.1 GCA_024685635.1 Lachnospiraceae bacterium | reverse complement strand
TGTCACAATGGAGGACTTGCTTGAGGAAATCGTCGGTGAATTGAGAGACGAGTACGATCAGGACGAGGAAAAAGACCTCGTAAAGGTTCAGAAAAATGTTTACGAGGTTGACGGTAGTATGCGTTTAGACGACCTAAATGACTCGCTAGAACTAGACATTAAATCAGATGAATACGAATCAATCGGAGGTCATATTATTGAGCTTCTTGACCATTTCCCAAAGGAAGGTGAACAGGCCACAGAGTATAACTTAAGGTTTACTGTGCTTGAGATGGATAAAAAGAGAATGAAACGTATTCGTATAGAGGTGCTATAATTATTATTATGGCATTATTATTTACTCTTCCTAGATTGTATTTTAAGAAACAAATGGAGTTTATTCTTACTACAAAACTATAACTTTTACTTGCTAGGAGGCATAATATGAACGGCATATCAAAAACATTGTTAAACTCGATGAGTAAAGACTTTAACTCAGACGAAAGAAACTTAGTAGCAGCCAATTCAGCTGTTAAAAACGGCGTCTTAGAATCAGCAATTGATTACAGAGAAGTTGGCAAGCTTCCATTTACATTTTCAATTGATTTAAAACAGGGCAAAATAACTAACCAGCGCTCTTCTGGTCGCTGCTGGATATTCTCTGCCCTAAACACATTTCGCTATGAAATAATAAAAAAATATAATCTTGAAACATTTGAACTGTCACAGAACTATCTCTTCTTCTACGACAAATTAGAGAAATCAAACTACTTTTTAGAAAATGTTATAAAAACCATAGACGAGCCAGTTGACGGCAGACTATATCAATTTCTAAACTCTGACCCACTCTGTGATGGCGGTCAATGGGACATGATTGTAAACTTAGTAAATAAATACGGAATCGTCCCTAAATCAGCCTACGACGATGCTGCTAACGCTAAAAACTCTCGCTGGTTTGATCAGTTTGTGACATCAAAGCTAAGAGAAGACGCAAGCATCTTAAGAAATATGAAAGGTGCCTCTAAAGCTGAGTTTAAAAAGACCAAAGAGTCTATGATAAATGAAATCTATAGAATGTTAGTAATCTCACTTGGTGAGCCACCAAAAGCATTTGACTTTACCCTAAGAGATAAAGATGACAAAGTAATACAGGAATTTAATATAACACCAGTTGAGTTTTTCAATAAGTATGTAGGCTTAAACTTAGACGACTATGTAAGTCTAATCCACGCCCCTACTAAAGACAAACCATACAACAAAATGTACACAGTTAAATTCCTTGGAAATGTAGCCGAAGGAAGAAAAGTAAACTACCTAAACCTTCCAATGGAAAAGATAAAGAAAGCCGCAATAAAGCAGTTAAAAGACGGACATCCAGTATGGTTCGGATCAGACTGCTGTCAGTACTCTGACAGAGCCACAGGAATCTTTGATCCATCATCAGTTAGAATAGATAGGCTTTTTAACGTAGAATTCTCAATGGATAAAGCAACTAAGCTTACTTATGGCGATAGTGCAATGAATCATGCAATGGTTATTTTAGGCGTAAACCTAAACGATAAGAAAGATCCAGACCGCTGGAGAATTGAAAACAGCTGGGGCAAAGATGCCGGAAATGAGGGCTACTATGTTGCTTCAGATGAGTGGTTTGATGAATATGTTTATCAGGTTGTTGTAAATAAGAAGTATCTTGATAAGGCAACTGCCAAATTACTTGATGGTAAATTAAATGAATTGGAGCCTTGGGATCCTTTTGGAAGTTTGGCGGATTAAGGGTTTTTAAGCAGACTAGTGTTTTATCGGGATTATGGTTAGGCGGATATAGGGTGTGTGTGTTTCCTCAGTTTGTTTATTCGGAAACACACACCCTATATCCTGTATTACATCCCCACTTCTATTTGAAATAACTAACACCAGACTCGAAAATACGCATATCCTGCTCTCCGTTTACATTGACTGCAACACTCTCTCCGATACGCTCAACATGCGCCATCTTACCCAAAACTCTTCCGTCAGGACTGATGATACCCTCAATAGCCCCATAAGAACCATTGATATTGTAATCTTCATCCATAGTAGGAGCTCCATTAAAATCAGCATACTGCGTAGCAACCTGTCCATTCTCATAGAGCTTCTTAATCCAGTCATCAGAAGCAACAAATCTACCTTCACCATGAGATGCAGGAATTGTATAAGTAGCACCTAAAGTTGCGAGTCTAAGCCATGGACTCTTGTTAGAAACAACCTTGTTGTAAATCATCTTAGACTGGTGACGACCAATGCTGTTGTATGTAAGAGTAGGTGAATCAGCACTCTGTGTCTTAATCTCTCCATAAGGAACTAAACCTAACTTAATCAAAGCCTGGAAACCATTACAAATACCAAGCATGAGACCATCTCTCTCGTTAAGAAGCTTCATAATAGCCTCCTTAAGCTTAGCATTTCTAAAAGCTGTAGCAAAGAACTTAGCTGAACCCTCAGGCTCATCACCAGCAGAGAAACCTCCAGGGAACATAACAATCTGCGCCTCATTAATACATTTTTCAAATGTATCAACAGAATCTCTGATTCCCTCAGCACTCATATTCTTAAATACTTTTATAATTGGCTCTGCGCCAGCATTTGCAAACGCTTTTGCTGTGTCATATTCGCAGTTAGTTCCAGGGAATACTGGAATGAACACCTTAGGAACTGCAACCTTGTGCTTGTTAACATATACTTCCTTAGCGTCATATAAATCATCGCGAACTACGCTATCATCAACATTTGATCTAGTAGGATAAACCTTCTCAAGCTTGCCGGTCCAAGTATTAATCGCCTCATCAATTGAAAGCTCCATTTCCTTATAGCTAAATCTAGCTGAATCATTGACCTCACCGATAAGAGTATAGCCATCAATAGTATCAAGAACTGAAGGATTGACTGAAAGCAATATTGCTCCATAATTCTTAGCTGTAAGCTCATCTATAGTCAATGAATCCTCAAGCTTAATACCCTTCTTATTACCAAATGCCATCTTAGAAACAGCCTCAATGATACCACCAAAGCCAATTGCATAAGATGCGCCGACCTTGCCGGTCTTTAATATAGCATTTACCTTGTCATACATTGCCATTAAAGCGTTGTAATCTGGAAGCTCATACTCATCTCTAGGAACGCTAAATAAAATCAACTTGTTGCCATTAACCTTTAACTCAGGCGTGACAACATCCTTTTCATGAGCCACATCAACAGCAAATGAAACTAAAGTTGGTGGAACATCAATGTCGTTAAATGTACCAGACATAGAATCCTTACCACCGATACTAGGAAGTCCAAATCCAAGCTGAGCATCAAATGCACCCAAAAGTGCTGTAAATGGCTCGCCCCAACGCTTCTTGTCAGCTCCTAGTCTCTTAAAATATTCCTGGAAAGTAAATCTAATCTTTTTATAATCTCCACCTGATGCAACAATCTTAGCAACAGAGTGAACAACTGCATAAATAGCACCATGATATGGGCTCCAGCTTGTAAGATAAGGATCAAAGCCGTAACTCATCATAGTGATGGTATCGGTCTTGCCCTTTAATACAGGAAGCTTAGCTATCATAGTCTGGGTTGGAGAAAGCTGATATGTACCACCAAATGGCATTACAACTGAACCAGCTCCGATAGAGCTGTCAAATCTCTCAACCAGGCCCTTCTTAGAGCATACATTTAAGTCGTTAAGTGTCTTAAGCCATATTTCCTTAACGTCGCCAGAATTAGCATTTGCCTTAAAATCATCCTCGTCCTTATTAGGAAGACTTACATATACATCATTCTCCTGATGAGCACCGTTGGTATTAAGGAAAGCTCTTGAAACATTGACAACCTCTTTGCCTCTCCAGCTAATAACAAGTCTAGGCTCCTCAGTTACAACTGCAACCTTGGTAGCCTCAAGGTTCTCTTCCTCTGCATAGCCCATGAACTCTTCAACATCCTTAGGATCAAGAACAACTGCCATACGCTCTTGTGACTCAGATATTGCAAGCTCTGTACCGTCAAGACCTGCATATTTCTTAGGAACCTTGTCAAGATCTATCTGTAATCCGTCTGCAAGCTCACCGATTGCAACAGACACACCACCTGCGCCGAAATCGTTACATTTCTTAATAAGCGCAGAAACCTCTTCTCTTCTAAATAATCTCTGTAATTTACGCTCGGTAGGCGCATTACCCTTTTGAACCTCAGCTCCACATGTGTCAAGTGACTCTGTTGTGTGAGCCTTAGATGAACCGGTAGCTCCACCACAGCCATCACGTCCTGTTCTTCCACCTAAAAGAACGATAATATCACCAGGATCAGAGTTAAGTCTCTTAACCGCACGACGAGGTGCAGCACCCATAACAGCACCAATCTCAAGGCGCTTTGCGACATAATTTGGATGGTAAACCTCGTCTACCAAGCCTGTTGCAAGACCAATCTGGTTACCATATGAGCTGTAGCCATGTGCAGACTCAGTAACAATCTTACGCTGTGGAAGCTTACCCTCAATTGTATCCTTGATATGAGCTGTTGGGTCAGCAGCTCCAGTTACACGCATAGCCTGATATACATATGAACGTCCTGAAAGTGGATCTCTAATCGCTCCACCAAGACAGGTAGCAGCGCCACCAAAAGGCTCAATCTCAGTTGGGTGGTTATGAGTCTCATTTTTAAATGAAACAAGCCACTCTTCTTTTTTGCCATCAATCTCAACAGGGACAACGATTGAGCAGGCATTTATCTCGTCTGACTCTTCCTGATCAGCTAACTTGCCTTCGCTCTTAAGCTTCTTCATAGCAAGAAGTGCTATATCCATAAGGCAGACAAACTTATCATCTCTTCCTTTATATAACTCGTCAAATGTAGACAAATACTGATTGTAAGTATCTTCAATAGGCTTCTTATAAAATCCATCCTCAAACTCAACGTTCTTAAGCTCAGTAGAAAATGTTGTATGACGGCAGTGATCTGACCAATATGTATCAAATACTCTGATCTCAGTCATTGATGGATCTCTGTTCTCTTCATTCTTATAGTAATTCTGAATATGTAGAAAATCCTTAAATGTCATCGCAAGGCCCAAAGAATCATATAATTCCTTAAGTGGAGCCTCTGCCATATCCTTAAAGCCATCAAAAATCTTAACATCAGCAGGCTCATCAAAGGTCTGAACCAATGTTTCAGGCTTATTTAGACTTGTCTCTCTTGAATCAACAGGATTGATACAGTGATTAATAATAGCCTTCTTCTCATCCTCTGTTAATTCGCCAGTTATTACATAAGTAGTAGCTGAACGGATGATAGGCTCCTCATTCTCATTTAAGAGCTTAACACACTGCTCAGCAGAATCAGCTCTCTGATCAAACTGTCCAGGCAAATACTCAACAGAAAACACAGTGTCTTCCTTATTATAACTAAACTCTTCTTCGTAAATATCATCAACCGGAGGCTCTGAAAATACCGTCTTAAGCGCCTTCTTGTAGGTCTCATCCGAAATATTCTCAACATCGTATCTCACTAACTCTCTAACCTTAGTAACACTCTTAATCCCCAAATACCCTCTGATGTCTGCTAAAAGCTCCTTAGCAGGAACTGCATAAACAGGCTTTTTCTCGACATATACACGTCTTACATTGCTCATTTTACCTATCCTCCGTACTGTATATTGGTGTTAAACAAACACTCCACCCCATTATAGATGAAAAAATATCCGTCTGCAACCATCATTTCTTCCTTATAAAAATGTTATTGGCCTCTAAATCAGATGTAATGGGCATATTAGCATCAACTAAAAGCATTTTTAAAAATAGTTGTAGCATTTGCAAAAGAGAAGTGCTATAATATGTAAGATTATGGCTACAAGTGCTTGTGGTTGGCTATTTTAACAGCCACATCATTTAGTATAGCCTTGATTGTTACATTATTAAGGAGGATTTTATACATGTCACAACGTACCGATATCAAAAAAATTCTTATCATTGGATCAGGTCCTATCATCATTGGTCAGGCTTGTGAGTTCGACTACTCTGGTACCCAGGCTTGTAAGGCTTTAAGAAGCCTTGGCTACGAGATCGTTTTGGTTAACTCCAATCCTGCTACTATTATGACTGACCCTGAGATGGCTGATGTTACTTATATCGAGCCATTAAACACAGAAAGATTAGAGCAGATAATTGCCAAGGAGCGTCCAGACGCTTTGCTTCCAAACCTTGGTGGTCAGTCTGGTCTTAACCTTGCAGCAGAGCTTTACAAGGAAGGCATCTTAGACAAGTACAATGTCGAGGTAATCGGTGTTCAGGTTGACGCTATTGAGCGCGGTGAGGACAGAATCGAGTTTAAGAAGGCTATGGACAAGCTTGGAATCGAGATGGCAAAGAGCGAGGTTGCTTACTCTATTGAGGAGGGCTTAGCAATTGCTGATAAGCTTGGTTATCCTGTTGTTCTTCGTCCAGCATACACCATGGGTGGCGCCGGCGGCGGACTTGTTTATAACAAGGAAGAGCTTAAGACAGTTATGGCTCGAGGACTTCAGGCTAGCTTAGTTGGACAGGTTCTTGTTGAGGAATGTGTTACCGGCTGGGAAGAGCTTGAGCTTGAGGTTGTAAGAGACAAGGACGGTAACATGATTACCGTATGTTTCATTGAAAATGTTGACCCAATGGGAGTTCACACTGGTGATTCATTCTGTACAGCTCCAATGCTTACTATTTCTGAGGATTTACAGAAACGTCTTCAGGAGCAGGCTTATAAGATTGTTGAGTCAATCGAGGTTATTGGTGGTACTAATGTACAGTTTGCACACGATCCTGTTTCAGACAGAATCATCGTTATTGAGATTAATCCACGTACCTCTCGTTCATCTGCATTGGCATCTAAGGCAACTGGTTTCCCAATCGCTTTAGTATCTGCTAAACTTGCATGTGGACTTACACTTGCTGACATTCCATGTGGAAAGTATGGAACACTTGATAAGTATAAGCCAGATGGCGACTATGTCGTTGTTAAGTTTGCTAGATGGGCATTTGAGAAGTTCAAGGGCGTTGAAGATCACTTAGGTACACAGATGCGTGCCGTAGGTGAAGTAATGAGTATCGGTAAGAATTATAAGGAAGCATTTCAAAAAGCGATTCGTTCTCTAGAGAAGGGACGCTACGGTTTAGGACATGTAAATAATTATGATACATTATCTAAGGAAGAGCTTATGAAGAGGCTAGTTACTCCTTCAAGCGAGCGTCATTTCCTTATGTATGAAGCCTTAAGAAAGGGTGCAACTGTTGATGAGATTCACGACACCACTCATGTTAAGGCATATTTCATTGAGCAAATGAAGGAATTAGTTGATGAAGAGGAAGAACTTATGAAGAATAAGGGCTCTCTCCCATCAGATGATAAACTCATTCAGGCTAAGAAAGATGGATTCTCAGATAAGTACTTAAGCGAGATCCTTGAGATTAGCGAGGATGATATTCGTAACAAGCGTATTGAGTTAGGTGTTGATGAAGCTTGGGATTCTGTTCACGTAAGTGGTACAGAGGATAGCTCATACTTCTACTCTACCTACAACGCTCCTGACAACAATCCTATCAAGGAAGGCAAGCCTAAAATCATGATTCTAGGCGGCGGTCCTAACAGAATTGGTCAGGGTATCGAATTTGATTATTGCTGCGTTCATGCAGCTCAGTCTCTTAAGTCATTAGGCTTTGAGACAATCATTGTAAACTGTAACCCAGAGACAGTTTCAACAGACTATGACACCTCTGACAAGCTCTATTTTGAGCCACTTACATTAGAGGATGTACTTAGCATTTACAATAAAGAAAAACCAGTTGGAGTTATCGCTCAGTTCGGTGGTCAGACTCCTCTTAACCTTGCTGCAGACCTTCAGAAGAATGGTGTTAAGATTCTTGGTACTGCCCCTGAGGTTATTGATCTTGCAGAGGATAGAGACCTCTTTAGAGAAATGATGGATAAGCTTGAGATTCCTATGGCTGAGTCAGGTATGGCGTCAACAGTCGATGAGGCTATTGAGATTGCTGAAAATATTGGTTATCCAGTTATGGTTCGTCCTTCTTACGTATTAGGTGGACGCGGTATGGAGGTCGTATACGACTCAGAGAGCATGAAGGATTATATGGCTGCTGCAGTTGGTGTAACTCCTGACAGACCAATCCTTATTGATAGATTCCTAAATCACGCATTAGAGTGCGAGGCAGATGCAATCAGTGATGGTCAGCATGCTTATGTTCCTGCTGTTATGGAGCATATCGAGCTTGCAGGTATCCACTCAGGTGATTCAGCTTGTATCATTCCTTCTAAGCATATCTCAGAAGAGAATCTTAAGACTATCAAGGAATACACAAGAAAGATTGCAGAGGAAATGCATGTAGTTGGTCTTATGAATATGCAGTATGCTATCGAGAATGGCAAGGTATTCGTATTAGAGGCCAATCCTAGAGCGTCTAGAACTGTTCCTTTGGTATCTAAGGTTTGTGGAATCAGAATGGTTCCTCTTGCTACAGAGATTATCACAATGGAGCTTACTAACAAGCCATCTCCTGTTCCAACACTTACAGAGAGAGAGATTCCATATTACGGAGTTAAGGAAGCTGTCTTCCCATTCAATATGTTCCAGGAGGTTGATCCTATTCTTGGACCAGAAATGCGTTCTACAGGTGAGGTACTTGGTATTTCTCATTCTGTCGGCGGTGCATTTTATAAGGCTCAGGAAGCTACTAAGGCTACTCTCCCACTTGAGGGTGCAGTATTAATCTCAGTTAACCGTTCAGACAAACCTGAGGTTGTAGAGCTTGCACAGAGCTTCCATGATAGTGGATTTAAGATTATCGCTACTGGTACAACATATGAACTTATTGTAAAAGCTGGTATTCCTGCCGAGAAGGTTAAAAAGCTTGACGAAGGTAGACCTAATATCTTAGATCTTATCACAAATGAGCAGATTCAGTTTATCGTCAACACTCCTATCAGCAAGAACAGCATGAATGACGATAGCTACTTAAGAAAGGCTGCAATCAAGTCTAAGATTACATATATTACAACTATGGCTGCCGCTAAAGCTGCTGCTGATGGTATCAGACATGTCAGAGAGCATGGCAGAAGCCCTGTTAAATCATTACAGGATTGGCATTCAACAATCAAATAATATATGATTATACTAATAAAGCCCTGGCTAGTTAAAGCCAGGGCTGTTTTTTATTAAAATTATCATTTTTTAAGTAAATCAAATAATTTGCTTATCATACTGATAGTAACTTCAGAATGTGAATGCTCTATAGCGCCAATACGCCTATATAAGACATCCCTTGATGCACTTCCAAATAAAATAGTGGCAAACTCATTAGGCGTAAAGATCTCTTTAATCTCACCATCCTTAACAGCATCAGTATACTCTTTCATAACAAAGTTTCTTCTTCCTTCAATGCAGTTAGATATTATGTTTCTTGTATTGACATTGTGTAGTAGTCCCTCGTAATCAACGACAAATGTAGCCATATCGCCATAATTAGTATAATAGGTCGAAAACAACTTAAACATCTCAAGAATCTTGTCAATGTGATCCATCTCCTTAGACTTAACGGTGTCAAATACCTGATCATCAAATTTGACATACTCATGAGCAACAGCCACTAACAATTCGTCTCTATCCCCAAAACATCTTACAACAACTTCTAGAGGTATTCCTCCAACTAGAGCTACATTTTCAAGAGTTAAAGCTTCTAAGCCAGATTCATTAATCTGCTTAATAGCCATAGCTACTATACGGTCTTTAACATTAATAAATCTCTTAACCATATAAACCTCTCCATTTCAATAATAAATAAAATACTCCTAACCCCGATCAACTGTAATTACTAGTTCTAAATCACCCCTTATTTTTAATAATCTATCACTAAGTTCCCTTTTTATGGACTCGTCGGTTCTCTTATAATCATAAGGTACAACAATATCAAAAATGAGTTTATTGATATTATCACAACGGGTCATTCTAAAATCATGTAAATCCGCAGCTGGGATTGCCTTTTTAAGGATCTTAATAGTAATCTCCTTAAGTTCAAGCATTTCCTCATCGTCAGTGACAACTGGATCTACATGAATAGTTACCTCTTTTACAATCTCCTTTTGTTGAAGCTCTCTTTCTATCTCATCAATCACTTCATGTGCTTCAACTAAGGTCATAGTGTATGGAAGCTCTACATGTAAAGAAGCTATCGTATGTGTAGGTCCATATTCGTGGACTCTTAAATCGTGCGTTCCTAAAACGCAGTCTCTAGATAAGACAATCTCTTTGATATCGCTAACAAGGTCTTCGTTAGGTGCCTCACCTAATAATGGTTCCATAGTCTCCATTGCTGAGCCTATACCAGCAAAAAGGACAAATATAGAAACTATAAGACAAGCATAAGCATCAATATTGACATCAAATGCAATCTTAATAATAACCGAGATAAGCGCAACTCCTGTTGTCAAGCAGTCATTTCTGCTATCTAAAGCAGTTGCTTTCATAGCCTTAGAGCCAATCTTCTTACTAAAGCTACTATAAAATAAAAACATCCATAACTTTACACAAATAGCCACAATAAGAATGATTATAGTAGTAATACTTACATCCATCTCTACAGGTTCAAAGATGTGCTTAATTGATGTTACAAACAACTCAAATGCAATCGCAATAACCAACGCTGCTACAACAAATCCAGCTATATACTCTATTCTTCCATGTCCGTAAGGATGCTCTTTATCAGCAGGTTTACCAGACAACTTAAAACCAATTAAAGTAACTATTGAGGATGCCGCATCCGATAGATTGTTAATCGAATCAGCAACTATTGACATTGTACCTGTGACAAGACCTGTAATAATCTTAAAAGTAGTAAGAAATAAATTACATAAAATTCCTACCAAACCTGCTACAACGCCATATCTCTCTCTTACCTTAGGGTTCTTTACCTGGTCGTGGTCCTTTATAAATAAACGAATAATTAGGCCCGTCATTACTAGTCCTCCACAACATAAAGTATATTAAATTATTCTAACATAATTTACATAATTTTTAAAGTCGAATATTAAAACATTTTTTCATATATTAAAATGTGCGTTAAAGCACCTTATTTCCTATATTTTAGGATAATCTTACAATTGACATTCATATTCTTCTATTGTATAATTTTGGACAGGTGTTGTGTTATAGGTACTTAACAAGTTCTATAGCTACAAAATAGCCCAAATTTTATTAATAATTATTAAGAAAAGAGGTATAGGTAAATGGCAACAGTTGATTTAAGCAAGTACGGTATCAATGACGTTCAGGAGCTTATCTACAATCCTTCTTACGAGAAAATGTATGAGGATGAGATGGACCCTTCTTTAACAGGTTATGACGTTGGTCAGAAGACTGAACTCGACGCAGTTAACGTTATGACAGGTGTTTACACAGGTCGTTCTCCTAAAGATAAGTTCATCGTTGATGACGCTAAGTCTCATGATACAGTATGGTGGACTTCTGATGAGTATCCAAACGACAACCATCGTGCAACTCAGGAGACCTGGGATGCTTGTATGGAGATTGCTCGTAAGCAGTTATCAGGCAAGAAGCTCTATGTAGTAGATGCTTTCTGCGGAGCTAACAAGGATTCTCGTATGGCAGTTCGTTTTATTATGGAGGTTGCTTGGCAGGCTCATTTCGTAACAAATATGTTCATCAAGCCTACCGCTGAGGAAGAGGCTAACTTTGAGCCAGATTTCGTAGTTTACACTGCATCTAAGGCTAAGGTTGAGAACTATAAGGAGTTAGGACTTAACTCTGAGACAGCTGTTCTCTTCAACGTTACAAGCCGTGAGCAGATTATTCTTAACACCTGGTATGGTGGAGAGATGAAGAAGGGTATGTTCTCTATGCAGAACTATTTCCTTCCACTTCAGGGTATGGCTTCAATGCACTGCTCTGCTAACACAGACATGGAAGGTAAGCACACAGCTATCTTCTTCGGTCTTTCAGGAACAGGTAAGACTACTCTTTCTACAGACCCTAAGAGACTTCTTATCGGTGATGATGAGCACGGTTGGGATGATAACGGAGTATTCAACCTCGAGGGTGGATGCTACGCTAAGGTTATCAACCTCGATCCAGAGTCAGAGCCAGATATTTATAACGCTATCAAGAGAAATGCTCTTTTAGAGAACGTTACAGTTGATGAGAATGGTAAGATTGATTTCGCTGACAAGTCAGTTACTGAGAACACTCGTGTTTCTTATCCAATCAACCATATCGAGAAGATTGCTAAGAACGTTAACAAGGTTTCTTCAGGTCCTGCTGCAGAAAATGTTATCTTCCTTTCAGCTGACGCATTTGGAGTACTTCCTCCAGTTTCTATTCTTACACCAGAGCAGACACAGTACTACTTCCTTTCAGGATTTACTGCTAAGCTTGCTGGTACAGAGCGTGGAATCACAGAGCCTACTCCTACATTCTCAGCTTGCTTCGGTCAGGCATTCTTAGAGCTTCATCCTACTAAGTACGGTGAGGAGCTTGTTAAGAAGATG
>JAIKVP010000051.1 GCA_024685635.1 Lachnospiraceae bacterium | reverse complement strand
GCAAAAGAGCAGCTTAACTATGTTCTAGGTAAGAACTCAACAAGCTACTGCTTTGTAACTGGATACGGAAGTCTTTCTCCTAAGAATCCACACCACAGACCATCCGAGGTCAAGGAGAAAGCATATAAGGGTATGATAGTTGGTGGAGCTAACTCTAACAAGGAAGACCCTTATGCTAAAGCTACAATGGACGGCGTTGCCAATGCTAAATGCTACGCTGACAATGTACAGAGCTACTCATGTAACGAGGTTACAATTTACTGGAATTCACCACTAGTTTATATGCTTAGTAACTATGTTAATAAGTAATTTGAAGGAGAGTCGTTATGGACGAATTACACGAGTATTTGTCAAAGGCGTACGAAGATGCCTTAGGGAGTTTGTTCTTCAGCATTTACCGAGTGAATGTTGATACAGATGAGATATTAGCGATTAGAGTTGCAGAGGATGTCAAAGGTCTTGTCGACAGAGATTTAAGCAGGGCAGATGACTTCTTAAAGATGATGGCTGAGGCTTTTTATCACAGCCACAGTCAGTCTGAATTAATTGAGACATTTAACACAGACTCGCTAAAGGCTTATCAGGGTAAGGGTATAGAAAAGGTCGAGAGAGAGCTTGTAAGAATGTACAAGGGCGGTTATCATCGCGTATCTCTTACTGCGCTTTTGGGTTCTCGTACAGACAGAAAAGCAGAGGTTATTATCCTGCTTCAGGATATTGACGAGGAATTCTCTGATAGAAAGACACATAGCCATATGCTTCAAAGCATTTCAAATGTCTACGAGACTATGTACTATGTGGACTTAGATACAGATATGATTAACGCTATAGATAACAGAATGGATAGCGATATTATGCTCACTAATCATGGGCGATTCTCGCATATTATGAGAATTTATGGCAATAACTGTATCTATTTTGAGGATCAGGATTCATTCTTTAATTTTATGTCATTAAAGCATCTAAGAAAGCATTTGACATTTGACACACCAGTGCTTGAGATAGAGTTTAGGCGTGTTTATGACCACGGTCTAGAGTGGATTAGAGGCGAGATGATTCTCGTTAATATGGTTCAGGGAATGCCTGCTAGAGTTTTATATGTGACTAGAAATATCACAGTTCTTAAGGGCAAGGAGATGGCATTTGACCAGGCTTTACAGGCCCTTGAAGAGATAGATAGGGATGAGATAATAGGAGTAGGTCAGGCAGCGGCAAGCTTTTATAAGAGGACAGACTTCTTAAAGCGTTTGTCTAAGCAAATGCAGTATCCAATCAATGCATATTTAGGCTTGGCCAATGTTATAGAGATGAACTATAACAATCCAGATAAGCTCTTAATATACACAAGAGAGCTTAAAAAATTAGGAGCAGAGATGCTTCATATCGGCGGCGAATTAAGAGATATCGGAGAGATAGAAAGAGGGCAGATTAACGTTCTTTATGAGCCTGTTCCTGCTACAGATTTCTTCTACAGTGTAGTTGAGGACTGGCGCGAAGAGGCAGAGGAGAGACATCACCGCTTCGTTAATGAATCTGCTAAGTTTAACAAGGATTTGCTTATGCTTGACAGGCGCAAGATTAAGCAGGTTATAGATATTTTGGTAGACAATGCAATTAGATATACTCCAGACGGTGGAAGAATTACAGTATCAATTGCAGAGAAGGTTTCTAATACTTCTGAGGAAGACAATTTTGATATTGTTGTAAGAGACTCAGGCTATGGAATGTCAAGCACATTTTTAGAGCATATCTATGAGCCGTTTTTACCTATCTCAGATGGAAGAGTTGTTGATGAGCAGGGCATGGGCTTAGGCCTTGGAATTGCTAAGGCTTTAGTTGCTGCAATGAAGGGAACTATGGAGATACAGTCTCAGGTTGATGTTGGAACAATTGTCACAGTTCATATGAGATGTAAAAATGCCAGAGTTCAGACTGAAGCCTATATTTTAGAAGAGACAGAGAGTACGGCAGGCCATGAGATTAGTATGTCTCTTCCTGCATTTACTGAACTTACAGATAAGAGAATACTATACTTTGGCGAGGATTATTGCACAGATTTGCTTGATCAGTTGAGCTTAGAGTATGACAAGGTTAGCTGGAGTGATGATTTGATTAGCTGGTTTGACAAGTCAAGAGTCAACCACTATCAGATGGTTATCGTAGATGCTACAGATAGCGAGAAAAATGAGTGGGAAATACCTAAGGGAATTCACCAGTTAGAAAGAGCAGACGCTCCAGATATTCCTGTGGTTGCTATTATTAATTACGACAAATACAGGGATAATCACGAAAATGCATTAGACAGAAAAGAGTTAGCGGTAGAGCTTGAAAACAGAGGCTTTTGCGATATTCTTTTTGATCCATGCGAGATGGAAGATATTCTTAAATCCATAGCTTGGTGGATTAAATAGTTTCGGAGGTTTAAGGTTAATGATTACAGATCAAGACATAGAGAAGATGTGTAATAGGATACGCTTTGTTAAGGGCAAGGCGCTTACTGCCAGCAAAGCTGTCAACATTATTAACCGCGCACCAGAAGGGGATGTCTATACCGTAAATGCTGACGTAAGAGGTGACAGCGAGGCGCTTCATCACGTGACTTTAAGCATTGACGAGACCAAAGAAGGGGAGAATAAGTTTGTATCATTTAAGTGCAGTGACTGCGACAATTTCTGCAGACACTGTGTTGCAGTAGCACATCAGCTAGTGCTTGACAGACTTAATGAAGAGTTAAAGGATAAGCTTGTTTCGGCAAGAGAGCTTGAGCAGGAGAAGTCAAAGACAGATCATTTAGCTTCAACTGGCTCGGGCATGACATTTGACAAGTCAACAGGAATCTCTAATAAGAAGTATTCTTCTACTTCTTCAGTTCTCACTAAGATTATTAAGACATATTCCGGATCTTTAGGCGCATTTAGTAATGACGGCCTAGTTAATGAGGAGGGTGTGAATATTCATACCCTTGTTTCATTGAAGCCAAAATTAAGAGTGGATAATCAGGGCGGCCAGGAAATAGAGTTTGTTCTAGGTGCTGGCAAGAGAGATTATATTATAAGAGACTTATCCGAGTTCATTGAAAATGTTAACAACAAGGTCTTTCACCGCTATGGCAAGGACTTAGCATTTGTCCACAATGAGAATCAGTTTACTGAGGAAAGTATATATTATATAGACTTAATCAGAGACTTAATCAACCTAAGACGCAGTGGCAATGTCCATCTCTGGGAAGACAAGATAAGAGTATTAAAGCTAACAGGCGGATATGTTGAAGAGATATTAACTAAGAATATCGGCAAAACGGTAAGCCTAAACGACAGAGATATGAAAGTGCTTATTGCCAATCCAAGCATTGATATAAGCGTTATGAAGGATGAAAAGGGCGCTTACATTAAGATGGATAAGCTTGTTATTTTGCACGGATTAGATAAAGCATTTGTCGCAGTTGATAACACGATTTATATGGTTAGTGACAAGTACAATCAGGATGTAATTCCTTTTATTGAGGGCTATGGTAAGAATGAGGGTTACTCATATTCTTACAGCTATCTTCAGTTTGAAAAAGGCTTATTCTTAGACCCTCTTGACTACGCTTCGTTTTGTGGTCACGTCTTAAGAAAAATTAAGAATTACGTAAATATTATAGATGACGAGGTTAAGCTTGAGGAGCATATGCCTCCAGAATGTAACATTAAGATGTATATGGATGCGCCAACAGATAAGCGAATAAGCTGTAGCATAAAGGCTGAGTACGGAGATGAAATATATAACGTATCAGACTGGTCTAACAGAAATGAGGGCGCATTTAGAGATATAGAAAAAGAGCAAAATGTATACTGGGCAGTCAAGCAGTATTTCTTTGAGGAAATGAGAGAGGGTGACGATTATCTTCTATGGTCTGAAGATGAGGAGAAGCTATATGATTTCTTAGACAGTGGAGTTGAAGTTTTACCTCAATACGGAGAGATGTATGTCTCTGATTCCATAAGAAATATTAAGATTAGAAAGTCATCTAAAGTTAATGCTGGCGTTCAGATTAAGGGTAATTTACTAGAATTATCCATTGATATTCCTGATATGAGTGCTGAGGAAATCGGTAACATTTTATCAGCTTATCAGACGAAGAGAAAGTATTACAGGCTTAAGAATGGTGACTTTATTAAGCTTAATCAGGACTCTTTAGAGACCATATACGAGATGACTGAAGGCCTTGGAATTGGCAAGAAGGACTGGAAGGATGGCAAGGTCAATCTTCCACTTTATAGAGCCAATTATATTGACTCGATAGTTAAGAGCAGGGGTAAGAAGATTTCTCTAGTCAGGTCCGCTGAATTTCGTTCAATCATCAGGGGAATGAGAGAGATTGAGGATAGTGAGTACGAGATACCAGAGTCAATTAATGCCGAGCTTCGTGGCTATCAAAAGACGGGTTACAGATGGCTAAAGACATTATCTTACTATGGCTTCGGTGGCATTTTAGCAGACGATATGGGACTTGGTAAGACTTTGCAGATTATAACCTTACTAGAGTCAGTAGTTACAGACAAGAGTTATGACAGAAAGGCCAACACATCCTTAATAGCATGTCCTGCGTCCTTAGTTTATAACTGGGAGAGTGAGATTGAGAGATTTGCTCCTAATTTAAGAGCCAGGATTATTGTAGGAAATGCTGATGAGAGAAAGGATCTTATCTTAGATATTTCAGATGTAGATATATTAGTTACATCCTATGACTTGTTAAAGAGGGATTTAGAGACTTATGCTACGATGTCATTTGACTATTTTGTAATAGATGAGGCGCAGTATATTAAGAACCCTCAAACGCAGGTGGCAAGGGCAGTTAAAGCGATTGCTGCTCCGCATAGATTTGCACTGACTGGTACTCCGATAGAGAATAAATTATCTGATTTGTGGAGCATATTTGACTTCTGCATGAAGGGATATTTATTTACATATAAGAAGTTTAGAGATGAGTTTGAGAGAAGGATTGTCGCTGACAATGACGAGCTTGTGCTAGACAGATTAAGGCAAATGACAGCGCCATTTATCTTAAGGCGTAGGAAGAAAGAGGTATTATCAGATCTTCCTGATAAGATAGAGCAGGTTGTTTATACCTCGATGACAGACAAGCAAAAGGATTACTACAATGCACGATTCTTGAAGCTAAGAGGTCAGCTTGAGGGTATGACAGATTTAGAGTATAAGTCAGGTCAGATTGAGCTTCTAGCAGAGATTACAAGGTTAAGACAGGTTTGCTTAGATCCGGCCTTATTTGTATCAAGATATAGCGGAGGTTCCGGCAAGGTTGATGCATTTTACGCTATGGCAGCTGAGCTTACAGAAAATGGCAGCAGTGTTTTAGTATTTTCACAGTTTGCAGAGATGCTAAGAATCTTAAATGAAGGCCTTGAAAAAGAGGGAATTAAGTCGCTTATTTTAACCGGTTCGACCTCTAAGGAGGAGCGAAAGAAACTGGTTAATGAATTTCAGACTAGCGAGACTCCGACTGTCTTTTTAATCAGCCTAAAGGCAGGTGGAACAGGACTTAATCTGACAGCTGCAGATACAGTTATTCACCTTGATCCATGGTGGAATGTCGCAGCACAGAATCAGGCTACAGACAGAGCACATAGAATTGGTCAGGATAAGGTTGTTAATGTTATTCAGTTAGTCACTAAGAATTCAATAGAAGAGCGAATTCTTGACCTTCAAAACAAGAAGAAAGAATTAGCAGAAAATGTTATAGAGGGCGATGGAGTTTCTAAGTCTAACTTGACGAGGGAAGAGGTATTATCGCTACTTCAGGAGTTTTAGCATTTTCTTATTATAGATGAAAGGAGTCGTTTTATGGCAAAAAAAGCAGAAGAAATAGAGCTTAAATATGCCACTGTTGAGACGGTAAATAAGATAAGAGAGCAGTTAGCTAATGAGGATGAACTATATGATTTAGCTGAGCTTTTTAAGGTCTTTGGAGACTCTACAAGAATTAAGATTTTGTTTGTTTTATATAGTGGAGAGATGTGTGTCTATGACATTGCTAATACTCTTAATATGAGTCAGTCTTCAATATCTCACCACTTAAAAAGCTTAAAGCAGAACAGGCTTGTTAAGTTTAGAAAGGATGGCAAGGCGACCTTTTACAGTCTCGCGGATGAGCATGTATTTTCAATAATGGAACAAGGACTTGAGCACGTAACGGAATAGTAGAGAGGAGATGTGATATGAAGAAAGCAGTAATAGCACTAAGTGCGCTATTAGTAGTTGCAATTGTTGTGATAGCATTTTTGCTTGGAAGACAGTCGTCTAAGCCTGAAGCGCCAGCGTCAACTGAGAATGTGGCAGAGGAGACTTTAGAGGCAGAAGATAAGGACAACAAGGAGGCTACAACCGAAGCCGCTAAAGGAGCTTCAACTGTTGCCAATGGCGATGTAGCTTACACAGTTTCAGGCTCCTGGGAATCTAACGGCATGACCGCAACTCAGGTAAATGCAATCGTATATAACTATAAGACCAGCGATGTAAACAACTGGAAGGTTGAGATTGATGTGCCTAGTGGAAGCAAGCTAGAGCAGAGCTGGAATGGAACATTTGACTTAAAGGGCAGTAAGCTTACTGTAACAGCAGTTGATTATAACGGAACTATTGCAGCTGGTGGAAGCGTTGACTTTGGTTTTATTCTAGATACCAAGGGCGACTTTAAGCCAGAGAATACCCTGCTTGCTTTGGGTGATGAGAGCATTACAGTTAAAGGTCTTGGTGGCAACAACGAGGCGCCTGATGATGACGATGATGATGACGAGCTTGCAGATTCTGATGATGAGGATGATGTGGAGGATAGCAAGAAGATAGTGCTAAATGAGAAGGATCCAGTAAAGGTTCACGGAGAACTTTCTGTTAAGGGAACTAAGATTGTAGATGAAAAGGGCGATCCATACCAGCTAAAGGGTGTGTCAACACACGGTATTGCATGGTTCCCTGAGTATGTTAATAAGGATGCATTTAAGTCTCTAAAGGAGAATTACAATGTCAATATGATTAGACTTGCCATGTACTCTGACCCAAATGCAGGCTACACAGAAGATATGCATAAGAAGGTAAAAGAAGGCGTTAAATACGCATCTGAGCTTGGAATGTATGTAATAATTGACTGGCATATCCTAAATGATAACAATCCTAACACAGATGACAATATCAAGAGGGCCAAGAAGTTCTTTAAGGAAATGAGTAAAGCTTACGAGGATTACGACAATGTACTATACGAGATCTGTAACGAGCCAAATGGTGGAACCACCTGGGAGAACGACATTAAGCCTTATGCCAAGAAGATTATAAAAGTAATCAGAGAAAATGATGACGATGCGATTATCATTATCGGAACTCCTACATGGAGCCAGGATGTTGATGTTGTTGCTAAGAGCCCATTAAAGGGTAAGAATCTTATTTATGCTCTTCATTTTTATGCAGCAACACATAAGGACGACTTAAGAAATAAGGCAGTTACTGCAATAGACTCTGGATTGCCACTATTTATTAGTGAGTTTAGCATTTGCGACGCATCGGGTTCGGGTGGAATTGATAAGGCTTCCGCTAAGGAATGGTTTAAGCTGATTAAAAAGTATGATTTGTCTTGTGCGACATGGAGCTTATGTAATAAGGACGAGACGGCCTCACTTCTTAAGCCTACATGTAAGAAGACAGGTGATTTTAAGGACAGCGACCTTACCACACAAGGTAAATGGATACTCTCACAATATAGTAAATACTAATGCTTTGGGAGTTTCCTACTCCTTTAGGATGATGTGAAAATATAACTTATAGGTTATCATATTTATAGTATATTTGTTGGCTACACGACTGTTTTTATAGTCGTGTAGCCACACGTCTTATAAGGAGGTAAAACGTATGATGAAACTAAAGAGAACAGGGGCATTTGTGCTAGCATTTGTCCTGGTATTTACATTTTCATTCAATTCTTTGCCAAAGGCAGCTTATGCAGTTGATGGCAATGCTAATCTAACTGCGACTGCTGATTCTACAACTGCTGTTAGTGAGCAGGATGTTACTACAGCTATAGATGCAACTACAGCAGCCACAGCAACTGAAGGCAGTGACTCAGGCTACACATATGATGAGGATGGATATCTTGTAGTCCCACAGACAGAGACAGCAGACAAAAAGCTCTATAGCGGAGTATTTCCAACATTTAATGGCAAGAGAGCCAGCGCTGTTAAGTTTAAGATAACAGCAACTGAGGATGCGATTTTTTCATTGCACAATTATATCAATGAGAGCGAGGAGGAATACGGACTTGACTATTCGTATTTGACTCTCTATTCAGATAAGGATGTTGCCCGTAGCATGCTTTATGGAAGCACAGTAGCTTTAGAGCCTTATGAGTTCAGCTTTTCAGAAAGTCAGAATACAGATTTCGTTAGAAACTTTATTCCAAAAGGCACAACATATTATCTTGTTATGACAGGTCTAGCCGGTGCTAAATACAGCATCAATATAAACCTTAGAAAATATGTACATGCCAAAACTAGCGTGACGGTCAAGGAAGGTGACCTAAAGAAAGCATTTGCTAAGAACAAGAATCTTCATATTACTTGTAAGATTACTAACGATTCAGATACATTTTTTAAGAATAATTCCAGCTGGTACGCCAATGGAGAGTATGGAGATTTGAAGGTTTCTGAAGATCAGATGACGGCTACATTTACTTATAATACGGGCTCGGCGGCAGCGGTTAAGAATATTGAGGTTCCGCTTTCGGGCTTAGATCAATCTATTAAGATTAAGGTTGTGGTGGGAGTTAGTGCTAAGGGCACACCAATTCACACAGGTCCTGACTATATAAGCTTCGATGGTTTTGTGCCTGCTGATTACGAGCTTTCATTTAACACCAAGATTAGCGTTTATCTAAAGACAGGTAATAAGTTTAAGAAGAAGTTTACTGTGGACGGTGGTTCAACTAAGACTAAGAAGATTACAGGACTTAAGCCTAACACCAAGTATAAGGTTAAGTACGTTTATGCTAAGACCATAAGCGATGGCAACGTTGTTAAGTCATCTGCTGTTGTGACTGTTAAGACAGGTCTTAACATTAAGCCTGTTATCAAATCAGTTAAGATATCTAATGTTAAGACACATACCAAGTGGAATCCAGGCCATTATGTGGGCAGTGTGTGGATGCCTGGCAATAGTGTTACTTACACAACATACACAATTAATGTGACCTTAAAGTCTAAGCTTAAGGGCTGCAAGGGCTTATATTGGCAGGGAGAAACATCTAAAGGTACGGGAACGTCGTTTAAGTTTGCAAGTAACTCTTCAGGCTCAAGTGTGAATCTATCTAAGATTAGCGTTTGTGGCTATACTAATGAATCAACGCTTGGTTTAACTAAGTATTCTGCTTCTAAAGCGGTTAGTTAGAATTTAATATGATTTTATTACTGTCTGTCAGTTTAATCTGGCAGGCAGTTTTTTATCATAAAATTATAAATAATTATAAACAAAACTAATTAAAAGCAGCTTATAAAATTCTTTAAAAATCTAGTCACTTCTTGCGATAAAATAAGGATTTCTCACATTATTTTTAATCGACAGTTTAGTAAAAATGGTCTATAATAATTACAGTTGTTTTAAATGATTTTTAAGGAGGAGTTTTTATGAGATTTATGAAAATGTTAATGGCCTGTTTTTTGGTTTTAATACTCTCGTTTTCATCGCTGACGCCTGCATTTGCTGCGGCATCAATTAGAGAAACCGATGTTGCTAACGCGACAGAGGGTAACTGTTTAGTGACTGTAACGGGAACTTACTCAGGCAATCTTACCAAGGCGCTTAAGCTTATTAACAAGTATCGTAAGGAGGCTTGTGATAAGAACTATATAAACCCAAGCACTGGCAAGAAGTTAAAATCATCTGATTACACTCCTATTAAGGCCTCTAAAGCGCTTTGCTGGATTGCAGAGACAAGAGCGGCTGAGGCTACAGTAGTGTCAAGTCACACAAGACCTAATGGCTCATCATGTTTTACAGCTAAGTATGGCGGGGTTCAGTCATGGGGCGAGGTGCTTGCATGGAATGGAACAGGTTTATTATACGGAATTAAGCAATGGTACGGTGAGAAGAAGGACTGGGTTAATCAGAATTCTAACGCTGTTACTGGTCACTATACACAGATGATAGATCCTGACAATAAGTTTGTGGGATTAGGATGCTTTAGATTATCAACAGGTGGCTATTATGCTGCTGCTGGAGAATTTTCTTCTTATGAGAATCTCACTAAATGTAATAAGTTAACTAAGGGTAAGCGCAGACAGGTAATTGAGATTGAAGCTTCTAAGGTTACAGTAACAACATCTAAGATGACATTGGGCTTGAGTCAGACCAAAACATTTAAGCCAAATGTATCTATTGGCGGAGTACATAGTGGCAAGTTATATAAGGTAGATAGTTTGGTTTCTTCTGATGATACAGTTGTTAAGATTACCAAGTCTGGCAAGCTTAAAACAATCGGAGTTGGTACTGCTGTTGTGAAGGTTACTTACGGCGGAGATAAGACCAAGCGAGTTAAGGTCTTTGTTGAATAAGGTTTGTTGATAGAAGGGAAGGTTTTATTTTAAACCTTCCCATTCGGCTTCCTTAAAGCCTACTAAAACCTTATCATCTGTAACTAACAAAGGTCTCTTTACAAGCATTCCGTCACTAGAAAGTAGCTTTAGCATTTCCTCTTCGGTCATGTTTGGGAGCTTGTCCTTTAATTGCATATCTCTATATAGCATGCCGCTTGTGTTAAAGAATCGTTTTAGCGGAAGACCGCTTAGGGCGTGCCATTTCTTAAGCTCGTCATAAGATGGATTGTCAGTTTTGATGTCTCTTAGATCGTATTTTATTTTCTTGCTATCAAGCCATTTCTCGGCTTTTTTACAAGTTGAACATTTTGGGTAGCATATAAACAGCATATTTACTAAACCTCCTTTTATATTTTGTTGTCATAACTCACTAAATAATAGCATAATAGCATTTTATATTCAACATATTACCACTAGCATTTGCTTTAATATGATACTATAATACAGAAGTTATAACGACATAAATAATATTACAGAAAGAGGGAGATAAAATGTTTAAAAATCTAAAATTTTATGTTATGACGTTACTAGTTGTTTTTGCTTTTTCATTTGCAGTTAATGGGGTTGTTGTTACTGATGCAGCTAAGAAAGCTAATGCAAGTGCTAATGCAACAAGTTCAGAAGCTACTAAGACTGAAAAAGTTAGCAGTGTAAAGTATAAGACCAAGAAGCTTAACTACACTAAGAAGTTTAAGAGCGAGAACAAGAAATATACAATTAAGGATACTGAATATATCAAGAAGGTTATCTTAACAGGATCTTCTGATGCTGTTAAAAAGATTAACAAGCAGATGAACAAGGAATATAAGTACTACATCAAGAATATGCCTAAAGGCAAGTATGCTAAGGCCGTAGCTAAAGATATTACAGCTAATGCAGAGTATCAGGCAACATATGATACAAAGGTTAGCTATAATGACAATGGTGTAGTAAGCTTCGTAATTTCTTTTGGCTGGTATCAGGGTGGTGTAACTGATTCTGGTGCTTATGGTTACACATTTGACTTAAATACTGGTAAGGCTCTCAAGCTTAAGGATGTTTGCAAGGGCACTAATAAGTCACTTACTAAGAAGATTAAGTCAAGTCTTAAGAAGAACTACAAAAAAGCAGGCTTTGATAAAGATTTATTTAAGAAAATTAAGGCTAATAAAGCCAACTTCTTTATTGAGAAGGATGGTAATGTAACAGTTATGTTCAATAAGTATGAAATTGCTGATGGAGCATCTGGAGTATTTGAAGTATCAATTCCAAGTATTTATAAATAAGATTTATCTTATATCCCGTCTAGGCTTTACCTAGGCGGTTTTTTTTAGTATAGTGGTATAAGAGTGTTAAATGTTAATAATTAAAGAGACGGTGAATTAAATGAGCAAGAAATTGATGGTAGTTTTTCCGGGTATTGGTTATCACACTGATAAGCCCTTATTATATTACGCTAAGAAGCTTGCAAAGGAATATGATTATGAGATTATTGAGATAGCATTTTCTAATCTTTCAAAAAGTATTTTTGGCAAGGATGAGGAGATGAAAGAGGCCTTTAAGATCGGCTTAAAACAGGTTGAAGAGCAGCTGGATAATGTAGATTTTAAGGCTTATAAAGACGTGATTTTTGTCTCTAAAAGTATAGGAACTGTTGCGGCTTCTTTATACGCTAATAAGTATGAATTAAAGGCTAGACAGGTCTATTATACACCGCTTGAATATACATTTTCTTATGTTGAAGAGGGCAATGGAATAGTCTTTATGGGGCTTAATGACCCTTGGGTTAACACGGATAATGTTATTAAATATTGTAATGATAAGAAGCTAAAATTAACGACATTTTTAGACGCTAATCACTCAATTGAAACCGGGAATGTTGAGACTGATTTAGAGAATCTTAATAAGGTTGTTAAGGCGACTAAGGAATATATCGTTTTATAATTCCTAATAAGAGAGCCTGTTTTGTTAGCGCATTTGATTTAATCGTTTTTATGTTATATAATGTGCGTGAAAAATAGACAGGAGGGATGACATGGTAGTAGCAATCGGTTTAATTATACCATTTTTAGGCACTGCTTTGGGTGCTGGATGCGTATACTTACTTAGAGATAAAATGCCGGATTTGTTACAGCGTGTGCTTCTTGGCTTTGCTTCTGGAGTTATGGTTGCGGCTTCTGTTTGGTCTTTATTAGTTCCAGCGATGGAATCGGTTTCAGAGGACCTTGGAAAACAGGCATTTTTGCCAGCAACTATAGGCTTTTGGATAGGAATCTTATTCCTGCTCGCGATAGATATTGTACTTCCTCATTTGCATATTAATTCGGATAAGCCTGAGGGTATTCCGACTAAAAAGCTGCAAAAGGGTACTATGCTTATGCTTGCAGTTACGCTTCACAATTTACCTGAGGGTATGGCAGTTGGAATTGTAATTGCTGCAAGTCTTTCTGGAGATTCAGTTATCACTGTTGCGGGAGCTACGGCTCTTGCAGTCGGTATTGCGATTCAGAACTTTCCAGAGGGAGCAATTATATCACTTCCGCTAAAGGAATCGCTAGGAAGCAAACACAAGGCATTTTTATACGGTGTTTTATCTGGTGCTGTTGAGCCGCTAGGCGCAGCGCTTACCATCCTTTTAACTTCGCAGTTAACTCCTTTTATGCCATACTTTTTATCATTTGCCGCGGGCGCGATGATATATGTCGTTGTCGAGGAGTTGTTGCCAGAAGCATCAGAGGGTGAGCATTCTAACATTTCCACAATTGGTTTTGCATTTGGATTTACACTCATGATGATTCTTGATAATGTGCTAGGTTAATTACTAAAGAGGGCAGACTAATCTGCTCTCTTTTTCTCGACATAAATGCTCATATAAGTTATAATAAACATACTAATTTTAAAGGAGGTTTTTATAATTATGGAGGACAAAAATATTGAATTAGAAGAGCTTGACAGAATGCCTATGATCGGTGATGTGGCACCAAGCTTTAGAAGCATGACAACCAAGGGCAAGATAAACTTCCCGGAAGATTACAAGGGCAAGTGGGTAGTTTTTTTCTCACACCCTGCAGATTTTACACCTGTATGTACTACAGAGTTCATCGCTCTATCTAAGAGATGCGAGGAATTTAAGGAGATTAATACAGAGTTATTAGGACTTTCAATTGACTCAGTTCACTCACATTTAGCATGGGCTAAGAGTATTGAGAACATTGACTGGAAGGGTGAGGGCAAAGAGGTCCTTAAGTTCCCTATCGTTGCTGATATCAGCATGAAGGTTGCTAAGAAGTACGGAATGCTTCAGACAGTAGCTAAGACACAGACAGTAAGAGCTGTATTTATCATTGATCCAGAGTCAATTGTAAGAGCAATTCTTTACTATCCAATGTCAACAGGTAGAAATATTGACGAGATTAAGCGTATCATTTTATCACTTCAAAAGCATGACGCAGAGGACGTTGCAACACCTGCTAACTGGAACCCTGGCGATGATGTCGTAATGGGAGCTCCACTAACCTTAGAGGAGGCAGAGGCAAGAGTTAAAAATGCTGACGACAGCATCATTCCTTATGACTGGTATTTGACAGCTAAGAAGGATAGCTAGGAGGCTGTATGGATTTTAAGAGTTCTAGCGATAGAATATGGTTAGAAGATGAGACTGGCGAAACAGTAG
>JAIKVP010000043.1 GCA_024685635.1 Lachnospiraceae bacterium | reverse complement strand
TATCAGCAAGCTTATTGTCTTTAAGAAGAGTAAGGATAATCGCACTATTCTTGACTGGATGAAGGACAATTTGCTATATGAGTTAGCATTTATCCTGCCGTTAGCAATATTCATATATATGTGTATTACAAGGCAGATGGCACCATTTGGACATAATACATTGATGCTTGTTGACAGTTTGCATCAGTATATGCCTTTTTATTCTGATTACTATGACAAGCTAAAGGAATCAGGAGAGTTTTTATATTCGTGGAATGGAGGAATGGGTTATAACTATGTGACTTTGTGGTCATACTACTTATCTAGCCCGTTCTTATTCATAATATTGCTCTTTCCTAAGACGATGATGAACACAGCGATGACAATTATCATTGGTCTTAAGATTAGTTCTTGTTCGCTTAGTTTATGCTATGCGATTGATAAGATTTATGATGCTAAGAAGGATCTAAAGATATTAGTATTTGGCTTAGCTTATGCGTACAGTAATTACGTTATTGGTTATTACTGGAACAATATGTGGCTTGATGTGCTTATTATGGCTCCTTTAGTTTTATTGGGAGTTAAGAAGCTTGTTGATGAAGAGGATTGCAGATGGTATATTGTTACGCTGTTTTTAGCGCTATATACTAACTTCTACATGGCATTTATGTTATGTATATTCCTTGTATTGTGGTTCTTTATATATCCACACAAGAATGTTAAGAGCTTCTTTAAGGCGGGAGTTAGATTTGCTTTTAGCTCGCTCTTAGCCGGTGGTTTGGCAGCATTTATGTTGCTTCCTACCTATCAGGGACTTATGAATACAGCGCCGGCTGATTCAACATTTCCTGAGTTTAGTTGGTATGGGGACTGGGAGAATTTATATACCAAGTTTGCTCCATATGTTACAGCATTTAACAATGATAGTAATGATGGTGAGCTTAACATCTATTGCGGTTTAGTGGCTGTCTTTATGGGTATGCTTTATTTAGGCGTTAAGGACATCAGCATTTGGCAGAAGATTAAGAGAGTTTTGTTGCTGGCATTTATATATATATCATTTAATAACCAGCTACTTAATTATATTTGGCACGGATTCCATGATCAGTTTGGAATACCTAACAGATTTGCGTTTTTATTCATATTAGTGCTTCTTTTGACGGGATATGAAGGTCTTATGCACTATGAGTCGATTAGCTTCTTTAGATTCTTTGTGCCACTGATACTTCTTGTAGCATTTACGGTTGTGCAGGGAAGCCCGATAGACGGTTGGCTCTTTTATGATGATAAGGCATTTATAGTTAAGTGGATATATATATACTACATAGGCTATTATATGCTCTTTATGTTTAACATAATGCTAGAATGGAAGCCGATTGTCTTTACGATAGCCTTTTTGATATTGGGATGCGTGGAGATTACGACCAATGCTATCTACACCTTTAATGAAGGCGGAGATTTAGATTATACATATTATTACAATGATAAGGTTGATGTATGGTCTGCAGCTGATTCTGTTGATGATGGTAGCTGGTACAGGGAGGAGCTCTCTAAGAATAAGGTAGTAGATGAGAACTTCTGGTTTAACTTAAAGAGCGTTGGTGTATTTGGTTCGACGGCTAATGGGGATTCGGTATCATTACTTAATCACTTAGGTTTTTATACGGCGACTAATGAGCATCTGTATAATGGTGCAACACCAATAACAGACACGCTTTTGGGAGTTAAGTATCTGTATTTTAGAGAAGATGATTATTACACGCACGGCTTTGATTTTAAGGAAACAGTCAAAGGCGTTGATATTTATGAGAATCCGTATGCGTTAGCGCCAGGATATATGGTTAATCCTTTAGATGACTGGAATTATGATCAATATGGCGCTTCAGATGTGCTAAACGATTTTTGTAATAAGGCAACTAATGCTGAAGGACAGATATTTGAACAGCTTCCGGATGATTTTGAGTGTAGTGGTGAGAGCTGTACAGTTCAGTCAAATGGAACTGGAGATGGAACCTATGCATATAAGGCTACTGAAGATGGTGATGAGTTAAAGGTTACACTGACATTTACTGCCAAGGATGACAGGCCTTTATATTTTAGGGCTACTGGAACCAACTTAGTAGGTGTTGAAGTATATGTTAATGATACACTTACTTCTGATGGAAGGTATTTCTTCCAGCTAGCCTATGCAGGAGATACGCTAAAGGGAGATAAGGTAAGCGTTACATACAAGTTTAATGAAGCTCGCGATGATGAGCAGACTGTTAATCTTGTTACATACGCATTTAATGAGGATTATTATCATCAGGTATATGATGAGTTAAAAGATGAGCAGCTTAATGTGACCAGCTATGACAGCAACACAATTAAGGGTAACATCGAAGCCAAAGAGGATGGATTAATGATGACTTCAATCATCTACGAGCCAGGCTTTAAGGTTTATGTAGATGGCAAGGAAACAGAGATTACCAAGATTGGTAACAGCTTTATAGGTGTTAACTTAACTAAGGGTAAGCACAGTATAAAGATTGAATTTGTTCCTGAACTTTTACCGATAGGAATTATCATTTCCTTGGTATCACTATTTATCTATATAGTGTATACTAGGCTTAGGGGTAAACCGATTCGGTTTAGGAAAAAGAATAAAGAGGAAGTTGTTGAAGGAGGTAGATAGTATGAAGCAAGGTAATCAAGCGGGGGGATACAGTCAAGTCACAGCATGTTTAATGTTTGGCGTTGTTTTATCAGTTCTAGCAGCGGTATTATGTATTCTTGGAAAGCTTACATGGCTTGCAGGAATTGCTGCAGTGGTGGCAGCGGTTGCATTAATCTGGGGTGTCTTGGTAGTTGCTGACCTTAAGAAAAAGGCAGAGCTTAACGCTAAAGAGACTAAGCGATATGAGCTTATTTTCTCAGGCTCTCCAATGGGAATGGCTCAGGCGGTCAGAGTAGGCGGAACAGACTACAGACTCATTGAGACCAATGCTAAATTCAGACAATATTTTAGTATTATTCCTATGGACTATGAGGGCGTGAGCTTGTCTACAAGTTCTAACGAGATGTTAAGACTTATGAATGCATGGATAGATGCTTTCTATCAGAATATGCAAAATGATGGCAGTAAAACTCAGACATTTGAGATTATGCTTGAGAATATCGATAAGACATTTAATACAACGATATTCTTAGATGATCAGAATCATATCAACTTGATTGTTCTTGATGTCACTGAGCAGAAAGAGACAGAGAGCAAGCTTGCTCGCTCTGTTGAGGAGACTGAGGCAGCGTATAAAACACAAGGAGAGTTCCTTGCTAATATGAGTCACGAGATTCGAACTCCTATTAACGGTATCCTAGGTATGTTGCAGCTTTCGCTTATCTCAGGAGATTTGACAACTGAGATTAGAGATAACCTTGAAACGGCCAAAAATAGTGCCAATACACTTCTTCGACTTATTAATGATATTCTTGATTATACCAAGCTTGAGGCTGGCAAATATAAGATTAGATACTCAGAGCTCAATATTACTGAGGTAATTGAAAACACAGTTAACTTGCAGCGTCCAGTTGCAGAGAACAAGAATCTCTTGTTAGACTGTCAGATTGCGCCTAACGCTCCAGAGACTATGATTGGTGATGCGCAGCGTGTTGAGCAGGTTCTTAACTGTATTTTGTCAAATGCTATCAAGTTCACTACCAATGGTGGTGTCAGGGTCAAAGTAGCATTTATCGAGGAGACACCTACTCAGGTTAGAACTCGAATTGCAGTTGCTGATTCAGGTATCGGTATTGCTGAGACTGATAAGGAGAAGCTATTTAAGCGTTTCAGTCAGGTAGATTCAAGTAACACAAGAAAGTTTGGTGGTACAGGTTTAGGACTTGTTATTACCAAGCAGATTGTAGAGTTAATGAATGGTACAATTACAGTGCAGTCTAAGGAAGGCATTGGAAGTACATTTATTATAGAGTTGCCAATGGAAGTAGTTATCAGAGAGGAGGTCGAGCAAGAAGTGACAGATGCGTCAATATTCTCGATGGAAGGTAGCGGAAGGACACACATTCTCATTGCTGAGGATGAGCCAGTTAACCAGCAGGTAATTGGTAAGCTTTTAGGAATGGCAGGTTATTCATA
The DNA here is from genome assembly GCA_024685635.1 of Lachnospiraceae bacterium. Taxonomy (GTDB): domain Bacteria; phylum Bacillota; class Clostridia; order Lachnospirales; family Lachnospiraceae; genus NC2004. The sequence goes on along the minus strand of JAIKVP010000043.1, from coordinate 2,791 downwards.
TGATATTGCTGAGAATGGCCAGGCCGCTGTAGAGCTATTTAAGGAGCGTAAGTACGACATTGGATTATTCGATGTGCAGATGCCTGTTATGGACGGACTTGAGGCTACTAAGTTTATCAGAGGCATTGAGGCTCAGCGCGGTGGAGTAGAGCATATGCCTATTATTGCCGTTACAGCCCGTGCAATGTTTGGTGAGAAAGAGAAAATTCTTGAAGCTCAATTAGACGATTATGTTGCTAAGCCATACGTGCTTGAGGACATAGTTGCCGTTATAAATAAGTATACTAAAAAATAATATATGACTTGGCTTATAGCATTTTTATAAGCTCAAGATATATAACTAATAGCGATTAGGATTAAAGATATGCATAAGCTGGTTGAAGATATTAAGGCGGGACGAGAGATTCGTCAAAGTCTCATAGAAATTAAAGATATAATTAAAGAGGCGAAGGACGAGGCGTATAGCACTCTTCTTAACATGTCAGATAAAGATACTAGTTTTATTACTGAATTGTTAAAGGATGAGGATGCTAAGGTTCGTAAGAACACAGTACAGATTATTGGTCTTGCTAAGATGAATGAATATGTCGATACTCTATATGAGTGCTATCTTAAGGAGGATACTCTTTTTGTGCGCCCAGAGTATATTAAGGCACTTAATCAGCTAGATTGTGATAAATATCTTGATCAGCTAATTGATAATGCTAATAAGCTTGCTGCACGAACGGACTCAGGTGTAGATGAGAAGCACGTTGCAGCAGAGCTTAGAGAGCTTTTTGCTCTTATAAACTCCCATGGAAGGGGGGAGGATCACCGCTTTAATTATGATTTAAGCGGTAATTCTACAATGATACTTACTACACTTCCTGGGAAGGAGCAGTATCTACAAGCTGCAATCGACAGAGTAGTTAGTGACGGTAAGACGAAGTTAGTGCGCTCAGGCGTCAAAATAGAGTCTAACCAGTATGAAGAGTTAGCTAAGGTACGTTGTTATAAGGAGTTTATGTTCGTTCCAGATGGAATGTCTAAGCTTAATGGTCAGGCATCAGATATGGCTAAGAGGTTGATAGATAAGGGTTTGGTCGAATACTTAAGTGAACGTCTTTTAGGAGATGGACTCTTTAGGTTTTACGTCAGTGTTAAGGGAAGGCTGAGCGTAGAATCTAAGGCTAAGTTGACTAAGGACTTCGCAAGAGAAATTGAACGCCTAAGCAACCATCGCTTGGTTAATTCTCCATCTAATTACGAAGTTACATTGCAGCTTGTCGGAAGCTCTAAAGTTGAAGGGCAATACTCTCTATATTTAATATTCAAGGGGTTAGGTGAGGGCAGGTTCGATTATAGAACCACCTCATACCCAACTTCTATGAAGCCGTATATTGCGGCTCTTATTTGCGAGATAATCAGCAAGAGAACAGGTAAGTGTAAGCAGGTTCTAGATCCTTTTTGTGGCGTGGGAACACTTTTAGTTGAGAGGGCATTTAGAGAAGAACATAAGGTATTAACTGGTGTTGATATATATGGTGAGGCTATTTGGGCCGCTTCTAAGATGCGAGACAAACTAAAGATGGATATTCAGTACATCGACAAGGATATGAATGCATTTGCTGCTGATTATATATATGATCTGATTTTAACTGACCTGCCTGTTAGTTCTCCAAAGCTAAATGGTAAGGAAGTAAGACTTCTATATGAAAGATTCCTAAACAAGGCTTATGACTGGATGTCAAATGAAGGCTACCTGGCTGTATATACAGGTGAAGTGGGCATTTTTAGAGAAGTGTTAAGAAGGCATAAGCGCTATACGATTCTTGAAGAAAGAGAAATCTATAAGGGTAAGACCAGACTTTATATCTTAAAGCTTACGGGCTGATTATAAGATTTTGTCGCTAAAGTAGTTAATCATTCTCTTATTGAATTCTTGATTGGTGATGTCATCATCAGTTATGCCAGGATGTGGCTCTAATTCACCGTTTATATCAACTCCGATAAGTTTTGCATTTTCTAAAATGCTATCTAGGCAGGCTATTAGCTCTGCTTCTGTTATGATGCCCTGATCCCAGCTTGTATGAAGGACAGACTTATCTAGCACGTCCTTATCTATGGAAATGTAGATAGGATAGTCCTTTTTAATATCAATCTTTTTTTTGCGTTTAATGTCCTCGTCTAAGAAGCTTATAAGCTCTATATCAGTTTCGGGGATTAACTCTTTTTGCTCTTTTGAAATTCCTAATAAGACAATTCTTTTTAGATGTGGGTTTGTTTTGGCGACCTCAAGTATCCACGAACCGCAGGATAGCATTCCAAAAAATGATGATTCCTTCATGTCAGAATGGTGGTCAAATACAACTAGTGTAAAGTCTTCCTCAATTCTATCTGTCGTGAATTTAGACATATAGTGGAAGTTACCAGCATCAATGAAATTAATACCGTTAAGGGGACAAGTGTTGATTCTTTTTTTTAATTTAGCTTTTGCTTCTTCGTCGCAGTAGCCGTTGGTACCTTCAATGTTCTTGCAGTCTATAACAGGAAAGCCAGGACAATTATAGATGTCCTGACATTCATATATACCAGATAAATTAAAGATTGTAACTGGAATCATATAAAAAATCTCCATATTAGTTTGATTTATTAGTCTTAGTTTTGCTCTTCTTTTTCTTGATTTTTATTTTGCATTTGACTGTGTAATTAGAGCCGTCTGTTGTGGTGCATGTTATGGTTACAGTTTTGCCAATGCCCTTTTTCTTTGCCTTTACAACACCCTTAGAATTGACAGTAGCATATTTTTGGT
>JAIKVP010000038.1 GCA_024685635.1 Lachnospiraceae bacterium | reverse complement strand
TCTTACAAAAGACAGACAAAGATTTAATGAGTAGAAAGTAAGATCAGAGTATTATTTTTGATCGCGGTTATTAAAGTTGCAACCAGCCGCATACAGTAGCCCTGAGCTTTCTACCGTACGCAGCAGGTAAACAGCAACTCGCCTTACAAATGCCCAAAACAAGGCACTTAAGGCAATGAAAAAGTTCTCAAAGAGATAATTACGATTATTCATCCCTCCACGAAAGTGGAGGGTTTTTTAGGCTTATTTATAAGACTTTCATTTGATATTGTAATTCACTTGTAGTATAATAAGTCTGTTTTATGTTTGCTTTTTAAGGAGGATTTATATTATGAAACTAGGAATCGTCGGACTTCCAAATGTTGGTAAGAGTACTTTGTTTAACTCGCTTACCAAGGCGGGAGCGCTAGCGGCTAACTACCCATTTGCAACTATTGACCCTAATGTAGGTGTGGTTATCGTGCCTGATGAGAGAGTTGATTATCTCTCTAATATGTATAACTCTAAAAAGACCACCCACGCGGTTATTGAGTTTGTTGACATTGCAGGACTTGTAAAGGGTGCATCTAACGGTGAGGGACTTGGTAACCAGTTCTTAGCTAACATTAGAGAGGTGGACGCGATTGTTCATGTTGTAAGATGTTTTGAGGATTCCAATATCGTTCACGTTGACGGAAGTATAGATCCAGTAAGAGATATAGAGACTATTAACCTAGAGCTTATATTTGCTGATATTGAGGTTTTAGATAGAAGAATAGCCAAAACCGCAAAAGGCGCCAAAAATGACAAGACTCTTGCTAAGGAGCTTGATATGCTTAACCGTCTAAAGGCTCACTTAGAGGACAACAAGATGGCGTCTTCATTTGAGTTAAATGATGAGGATGAGGAGAAGTGGTTTAGCGAATACAACTTACTTACTGCTAAGCCAGTAATCTTTGCGGCAAATGTAGACGACTCGTCAATAGGCGAAGCTGAGGATTCTAATGAGTTCGTTAAGAAGGTTAGGGATTACGCTTCAAGCTATGGCGCAGAGGTATTTGTAGTCTGTGCCCAGATAGAGCAGGAGATTTCAGAGCTTGACGACGAGGAGAAAAAAGAGTTCTTAGAGGATCTAGGTCTTAAGGAATCAGGTCTTGATAGATTAATTGCTGCAAGCTACAAGCTATTAGGCTTAATAAGCTACTTAACATCAGGAGAGGATGAGACAAGAGCCTGGACTATCACTAAAGGCACTAAGGCTCCTAAGGCAGCGGGCAAGATTCATACTGATTTTGAGCGAGGCTTTATCAGGGCTGAGGTTGTCAACTTTAAGGACCTAAAAGAGAACGGCAGCATGCTAAACTGTAAGGAGAAGGGCTTAGTTCGCTCAGAGGGCAAGGAATACGTTATGCAGGACGGAGACGTTGTTCTATTTAAGTTCAATGTCTAGGAGGATAGATTATGGAAGGATTAAATGATATAGCATTTCCTAATCTGGGACTCTATTTTAAGAATGTGCCATCAGGCTTTAGCATAGGCGACTTTGAGATTAAGATATATGGAATCATAATAGTATTGGGCTTTTTGCTTGCTTACTTTATGTCGCAGAGAGAGGCTAAGAGAACTGATCAGAATCCAGACGACTATGTTGACTGCTTTTTAGCATTTGTTATACCTGCTATTATAGGTGCAAGGCTTTATTATGTTATATTTAGCTGGGATAGCTATAAGAATGACTTGCTTAGCATCTTTAACATTCGTCAGGGTGGACTTGGAATATATGGTGGAGTTCTAGCAGGTGTGCTAGCGATATATATATTTGCGAAAGTTAAGAAGCTTTCATTTCCACTGATATTAGATACATTAGCGCCTATGCTTGTGTTAGGCCAGTGCTTAGGGCGCTGGGGTAACTTCTTTAACAGAGAAGCATTTGGCGGAAATGACAGTGGACTCTTTACAATGAGACTGCCAGCAGATTATGTCTATATAAGCTACTCAGACGCTGTTAAAAGGATAAATGTTAGCGATGGTTTTGATTATATTGATGTGCAGCCTACTTTCTTATATGAAAGCACGCTATGCCTTTTGATATTTATTATCCTATTAGTATTTAGAAGGCACAAGAAGGTTGACGGAGAGGTATTCTTATTATATGCATGTCTTTATGGTATAGGAAGGTTTGTGATTGAAGGCTTTAGAACGGATCAGTTGATTCTATGTAGCCTAGGCTCAATTGATATACCTGTTTCACAGGTTGTGGCTGTCGCATTTATATTGCTATCGCTTATACTCTTTGTTAGAGGGCGCATCAAGAAGTCCGTGGAGTTTTATACAGCAGATGATGAAGAGGAAAATGAAGTCAGCGAGGTTAAAACTGAAGAATAATTATGAAAGAGTGGGAGAATCTCCCGCTCTTTTTTGTTTTAAAGTCTAAAGTGGGAGATTCTCCCACTAAAATCTATTTTGTGCTGCGTTATCCCAATATTACACTAAAATAGCAGCACACTAACGCATCAAACCATCACCACACTAATACGTCAAAACTGCGCAACACTGCTATATTACTGCATTAGCACGCTATCAGGCTAAAGTGGGAAATGCCCCCACTTTGGCTATTTTTTTGCTAAAAAAGCCCTTTTTCATGGAAAATCTATGCAATTTTAAGCAAATGTGACAAATCAATCCCCTGCTTTTATCATTTTTATGAAAAAAATTTGAAAAAATTTTGAACTAATTGTGAGAATGTCTGTTCTATCACATAAACACAATATCTTGTGGTCGGTTTTCAGAAAGCACAAAATATTCCAAAAAAGTCTCGAACGTTTATTTGGAAACGGTCCAACTTTCTAGTAAAATCAAGGCTTGCACTCCCTAAAATCGAAAAAAAACTCTTGCTAAATGGTGCGTGGTGGAGTAAAATGTTAACACAGTGGCAGGCTGGTGGGACGAAGTGGAGTGAAAATGAGCGGACTTCCATATTTAGCAAGAAAGGGGGCGATATCGTGTTCGTCGGAACTAATGAACATTCAGTAGATGCAAAAGGACGCGTTATCGTTCCTGCCAAATATCGTAGCGAGTTAGGGGAAGGCTTTTACATAATCCGTGATTTTACGGGGAAGGATTGTTTGAGAGTCTATCCTAAAGAAGCCTGGGGTGCTTTTATTGAGAAATTCAAAAATGTACCAATGGGCAACCTTAATGTTCAGCGCTTTATAGGCATGATCGTAGCGGGGGCTGAGGCTGGTGATATTGACAGCCAAGGAAGAATGCTTCTTAAGTCTGAATTTAAGGGCCAAGTCGGCATTGAGAAAAATGTTGCCATTGTCGGGAACATTGACCATTTCACTATTTGGGACGTAGCGAAATGGAAAGAGTTCGACAATGAGACTCGCAAGATGGTGGATGAGAATCCTGAAATCTTTGATATGCTTGCTAACCTAGGAATCTAGGTGAACACTATGGAATTTTCACACACATCCGTGCTACTATCCGAGTCAATCGAACAGCTTTCCATAAAGCCCCAAGGCATTTATGTCGATGGAACCCTTGGGGGCGGAGGACATTCGTATCATATCTGTGAACGAATGTCCTCTGGCGGAAAACTCATCGGAATTGATCAGGATGAAAATGCTATCAAGGCAGCTAGCACAAGATTAGCTCCATTTGAACACCTAGTTACCATTGTTCGTAGTAATTACGAGTCATGTCCTAAGATCTTAGATGACTTAGGTATTGATAAAATCGATGGCATTCTTCTGGATTTGGGAGTATCCTCCCACCAGTTGGATACAATCGAGAGAGGCTTTTCCTATAGAGAAGATGCACCTTTAGATATGAGGATGGATCAAAGCATGAGCTTAACTGCTAAAGACATAGTAAATGATTACAGTGAGTCAGAGCTTTTCCATATAATTAAAAACTACGGAGAGGATGCATTTGCTAAGAATATAGCCAAGCATATAGTTATGGCCAGAGAGAAGAAGCCTATTGAAACAACGTTTGAACTGGTTGATGTAATTAAGGCAGCGATTCCAGCTAAGGTAAGAGCGGGGAAAGGACATCCTGCCAAGCAAACCTTTCAGGCAATTAGGATTGAGTTAAACAGAGAACTTGAGGTTTTAACTAATACTCTTGATCAGATTGTTGACAGACTAAATCCTGGTGGAAGAATATGTATTATAACATTTCATTCGCTTGAGGATAGGATAGTCAAACAGGCGTTTAAGAGATATGAGAATCCTTGCACATGCCCAGCAAACTTTCCGGTTTGTGTATGTGGCAACAAGCCTAAAGGCAAAGTGGTTACAAGAAAGCCAATACTTCCATCCGAGGAAGAGATATTATCTAATAGTAGAGCAAAAAGTGCTAAATTAAGGGTTTTTGAGCACGAGTGATTAGTATGGGGGAACATACAGCATGGCAGATTTTAACAATGTAAGATATTTTAACGAGTATTATGAAGAGGGAAGCGCATTAAGGAAGGTTCAACCTGCTTACGAGCCAGAAGTTGAGCGCCCTGAAGTTGAGCGACCTAAAGTCGATCCGAAAAGACAAGAGCGCATTCGTAAGAACCGTGAGAGATATAATGTAATAGACTTGAAGTATACACTTTTGGTTGCTTGCTCAGTAGCTATTATTATGGCTGCATGTGTTGGATACTTAAGAGTACAGGCATCAATTGCCTCTACAAGAGTTGAGATTTCAAGCCTTCAGAAGGAGTATCAGGAGATAACTAATGAAAACATCGCTAAGAGCGAGGTGCTTAATGCAAGTGTAGATTTAGATTCAATCTACAACCGCGCATCTAAGGAGCTTGGGATGAAGTATGCAGATGCCAATCACACCATCCTTTATCAGAGCTCTGATCCTGACTATGTAAGACAGTTTCAGGATATACCAGCGAGCAAATAGGGTGAAGTAACATGACAAATAGAAGCGATAAACAAAAACGAAAAAAACGACGTGTAAATGCCAGGATGTTAAAGCGCCTGGCTATCGTCGTTTTTTGCGTGTTTGGAGTGTATATAGCAGTTGTAGTAGCTTTGGCTAATTATCAGATCAAGGATACAGATACCTATAAAAAATCTGCTTTAACCAGGCAGGACTACAGTTCACAGACCTTATATTACAGACGTGGTGACATTTTAGACCGTAAGGGCTCATTCCTTGCGACAAGTAAAAAGATCTATAATCTTGTTCTAGAGCCTAAAAACATTATCGAATCTAAGAAATTCAAAGCGGATGATGAGCATACTTATCAAGATATAACAATAGATGCAATAGATAAATATTTTGATATTAATAAATCAGAACTTGAAGACGTTTTAAATGAGAATCCTAACTCGTTTTACTATGTTGCAAAGACTAAGCTAACCTACGAGGATGTATGCGATTATTTGGATTATGCTAAGTCTGATGAAGGCAAATATTTAAGGGGAATCAACCTAGAAGAGAACTATGAAAGAGAGTATCCTAATGGCTCGGCGGGCTGCCATTTGATAGGTTATACTAGTGCAGGAAATGTCGGTAACTGGGGAATGGAACAGCAGTATAACGACACTCTAAATGGCACCGACGGACGAAGATACCGCTATATGGATGAGAGTGGCGCGATAGTTACCGAGATGAAAAATGCAACAGACGGTAACACAATAGTTTCAACCATTGACCTAAATATCCAGAATATAGTTGATAAACAGGTTAAGAAATTCATGTCAAGTGTTGGTGCAAAAAACGTGTCTGTACTAGTTATGGATCCTAATAATGCTGAGATACTAGCAATGTCAAACTCAAAGAGCTATGACTTAAATGATCCGTATAACGAAGAATATTTGCAGATGATTTCGTCTGACGCAGAGATAGCAGTAGCAAGCTCAGAAGCAAAGCTTCAGGCATTAAACGAAATCTGGAGAAACAGAGCAATAAGTGACACATACGAGCCTGGCTCAACATTTAAGCCTTTTACAATGTGTGCAGCGCTTGAGGAAGGTAAGACCTACGACGGCGAGGAATACTACTGTGGTGGTAAGCTTCACGTCGGTGACTGGGACATCAAATGTCACAACGCAGACGGAACTATTACAATTAAACAGGCTATAGCGAAGTCTTGTAATGTAACGATGATGCAGATTAATGAAAAACTTGGAGCCGAGACCTTTACTAAATACCAAAGCATTTTCGGCTTTGGACAGTATACAGGCGTTGATTTGCCAGGCGAGGCATCAGCGTCAAGCCTTATATATAACGCTGAAAACATAGGACCTACTGATCTTGCTATCAACTCATTTGGTCAGGGCTTTAACTGTACAATGATTCAGTTAGCAACAGGCTTTTGTTCGCTGATTAATGGAGGAGATTATTATCAGCCACACGTTGTTAAGGAGATTAGAAATTCCGAGGGTGGCACTGTAGAGACGATAGACAAAAAGCTTATGAAAAAGACAGTTTCTAAGTCTACATCTAAGCTTATCAGAAGCTACTTAAAAGAGGTTGTAGATTCTGGAACAGGTACTGGATGCCAGATTCCTGGCTATGAGATAGGTGGAAAGACGGGAACAGCAGAGAAGCTTCCGCGTAATAACGGTAAGTATTTGTTATCATTTATCAGCTTTGCACCTTATGCTAATCCGGAGGTTATGGTTTATGTAACAATCGACGAGATTGCCTTATCACCTCAGGATCAGACAAGCTATGCTGTTCATTTGGCAAGAAACATTTTATCAGACCTGCTTCCATACATGGGAATTGAACAGGTTAAGGTAAAAGATGAGGACGAGCAAAAGGTTGTAAATGTTAACGAAAACGGAACTGCGGTTTCAGATACAGGAGATAAAGCAAGTGATTACCTCTTGAATACTGATGACATTTCTGATACAACTGATAATGCAGTATCAGAAAATGCAGATCCTAATCAGGCAACGACTGAAGCTAATCAAGCACAGGTAACAGAAGCACAGGTCACTGAGGCAGTGGCTACTGAAGCTATACAATAGACTGGAGGGAAAAAGATGGATGTTAGAGGAAAAGAGGTAATAGTTTGTGGAGCTGGGAAAAGCGGTGTTGCAGCAAGCAATTTGCTTACAGCAAAAGGAGCTTTAGTTACACTTTATGACGGCAACAAAGAGCTTACAAAAGAAAAACTAAAGGACTCACTAACAGGCTATGAAGCTATGAATTTTATATTTGGAGACCTTGATGCAAATGATGTCAAAGGCAAAGAATTTATGGTTTTAAGCCCTGGCATTTCAATTGAAGCGCCATTTGTAAAACTCTTTATAGAAAACAATATCCCAGTCTGGAGCGAAGTGGAATTAGCCTATAAGTTAGGCAAAGGAAGACTATGTGCAATAACAGGAACTAACGGTAAAACAACAACAACAACTTTAGTCGGCGACATATTAAAAGCGTATTACGATAGCGCATTTGTAGTTGGCAATATCGGTATTCCATACACTGAAAGTGCAATGTTTATGCGCGAGGATTCAGTTACAGTGGCAGAGATATCAAGCTTCCAGCTAGAGAGTATTATAGACTTTCACCCAGAGGTGACAGCGGTATTAAATGTCACACCGGATCACTTAAACCGTCATCACACAATGGAGATTTACGCTGATACTAAGATGGCAATTACCAAGAATCAGACTGCCGATGAAGTCTGTGTCTTGAATTATGATGATGAAATCACAAGAGCGATGAAGGATAAGATTCCTGCTAAGACAGTATACTTTAGCAGAACAGTAAAGCTTGATAATGGCGTATATCTTGATAACGACAACATTTGCCTAAAGGAAAATGATAAAGAAGAGGTCATCATTAGAACCGATGAACTTAAACTATTAGGTGCTCACAATATTGAAAATGTTATGGCTGCGATAGCTATAGCCAAATATATGGGAGTCCCTAAAGATGTTATACATGATGTAATTAGAGACTTTAAGGCTGTTGAGCACAGAATAGAATATGTTGCCACAGTTGATGGGGTGGACTATTATAACGATTCAAAGGGAACCAATCCAGACGCCGCAATCAAGGGCATTGAGGCTATGGTTAAGCCGACTTATCTCATCGGCGGTGGCTACGATAAGGGCGTCCCATTTGATGACTGGATTGATGCATTTAATGGCAAGGTGAGAAAGCTTGTCCTAATCGGTGCAACTAAGCAAATGATAGCAGGCACCGCTAAGAGTCACGGATTTAACGAGATAATATTTGCTGACAGCCTAGAGGAGGCTGTTAAGATTTGCCATGATTTGGCAAATGATGGCGAGGCGGTTTTATTAAGCCCTGCCTGTGCAAGCTGGGATATGTTTGACAGCTATGAGCAAAGAGGGGAACTGTTTAAGGAGTATGTAAAAGGTTTGGAGTAGTTTATGGAGTATGATCAGACTGTAGTTGACAACAGACAATATGATACTAGAGGCAGGAGAAAGCGTGTTAGAACCAAAGGTCGCATGGATTATGCCTTGCTGTTAATAATTATGGTGCTTACGGCTTTTGGTATAATAATGGTTTACAGCTCAAGCTACTATACTGCTAGCCTTTCATCAAGCTACAATCACAATCCTGCATATTTTGCAATTAGGCAGGCGGCCTATGCTATGATGGGAATTGTGGCGATGGTGATTGTAAGTCATATTGATTATCATATCTGGTATAAAAAGAGTTTGTTTAGGATTATGTACTTTACTATGATAATTCTTATGGCCTTGGTATTTGTATTTGGAATAGAGGTAAATGGTGCAAAAAGGTGGATAGAGATTCCTGGCATTGGCGTAACGTTTCAGCCTTCAGAGATTGCCAAGGTAGTAATCGTTTTAACTCTTGCCAGGTTGCTATATACCTGCTATAGAAAACTAAATGATATTAGAATTCTTTTGGCTATATGTGCTATAGTGGGAGTTTTTATAATCTTAGCGGGTATTGAAAATTTAAGCTCAGCTATTATTATGTCTGCGATAGTTGGTATCATGATAATATTTGCTGTTCCAAGATGGAAAGATATTGGAGTGTTGGTTATAATTGCAGGCGTAATGCTTGTAATAATCTTTAGCTTCAAGGCTTATCGTTCAGACAGAATTTCAGAATGGCATAATCAGGATGTAATTAACGGCGCTGTCACTCAGTCAGGTGCAGCTATAAGTGCTATTGGTTCTGGTGGCCTTTTTGGAAGCGGCATAGGGCAGAGCCTGCAGAAGATGGGTACCTTATCAGAGGCTCATAATGATATGATATTCTCGATTATCTGTGAGGAGTTTGGTTTTGTCGGTGGAATAGCAGTTATCGTCTTATTTGTTGTAATGATTTTAAGAATGTCCAACATAGTTGTAAATGCATACGACTTATATGGCTCGCTGATAGTTGTAGGAGTTATGGCGCATATTGGCGTACAGGCAGCGATAAATATGGCGGTTGTAACGGGCGTTTCGCCTAACACTGGTGTACCTTTGCCATTTATATCCTATGGTGGTACATCTCTTATATTCCTTTTTGGAGAGATTGGATTGGTTATGTCAGTTGCTAGATCGATGATGAAGGAGTAGCGTAATGGATACAGAAAGATTTACGGTGGTCGCACCTAGAAAAAAGAAGAAAAGAAATAAAGCTGCGATTGTCGGAGTTGTGCTTTTTGTCATTGCTGCTATTGTAATAATAATAGCAACCCAGTTTCAGATAAATGAAGTAGAGTTTTCTGGCAACGAGCACTATACAGATGAGGAAATGCTAACGGAATTAAAGAAACATAACTTCATTGACAATTCCTTAATTTACACCGTAAGAAGTTCTATTAGGAATCCGGGAGATATTCCTTTTATTGAAAGCTATGACGTAGAGTATGTTAATAACCATAAAATATCAGTTACAGTCTATGAAAAATCGATGGTTGGCTGTGTTGAGAATATGGGAGAGTATATGTATTTTGACAAGGATGGAATGGTGCTTGAGAGCAATTCTAAGAGACTAAAGGATGTTCCACTTGTCAAGGGCTTAAACTTTGAGAGTATGGTTGTAGGTGAACCACTCCCGTTTGAGGATAAAAAGACGGTGGGATATATACTAAATATTGCCCAACTGATAAAGAAGTATGAGTTAGAGATAGATACAATTAAGTTTGATAATGGAGAAGTTTTCTTGTTATATAAGAAAATAGTTGTAGCTTTAGGCTCGCCATCAAATGTTGATGAGAAGCTTGCAGAACTTCCAAACCTGCTTAAAAAAGCTAAGGGTATGAAGGGAACACTTCATATGGAGAATTTTACGGTGAGTTCTGGTATAGCAGCATTTGACCCTAAATAGTGTGAAATGTCTATCTGTTGTGGTTTTTAACTAGCATTCTAAGATTTTTTACGATATATTGTATTTTAGGGTTGATTATTTTTTTAAAAACAAGTATTATATTATGTGAGTTATTTTAGAATTATGTGTATCGTGTAAGCGTAGACGCTTTGAACCTTATAATTTAGGGCTTTTAGGCGCTTATGGGAGGTTATTAAGGAGGAAGAACATTGTTTGAGATAAAGCCAAATGACGATCAAGCACAGCCAAAAATATTTGTCATAGGAGTAGGTGGCGGTGGTAACAACGCTGTTAACCGTATGGCAGATGAGCATATAGGCGGTGTAGAACTTGTTGGTATCAACACAGATAAGCAGACATTGGATGCTTGTAAGGCTCCTGTTAGAATTCAGATAGGTGAGAAGCTCACTAAGGGACTAGGAGCAGGTGCTAAACCTGAAGTTGGTGCTAGCGCAGTTGAAGAGAATCGTGAAGAAATTATAGATATTATCAAGGATGCAGATATGGTATTCGTTACCTGTGGTATGGGTGGCGGAACTGGTACGGGAGCAGCTCCTGTTGTTGCAGAGATGTCTAAGAAGTTAGGAATATTAACTGTTGGCGTTGTCACTAAGCCGTTTTCATTTGAGGGTAAGCCTCGTATGAACAATGCTTTAGCTGGTATCGAGAAACTTTCACAGAGCGTTGATACATTGATTGTCGTTCCTAATGACAGATTATTAGAGATTTGCGACAAGCGTACTAAGTTACCTGATGCATTAAAGAAGGCTGATACTGTACTTCAGCAGGGCGTTCAGGGTATTACTGATTTGATTTATCGTCCTGGTCTAATCGACCTTGACTTTGCAGATATTCAGACAGTTATGAGAGATAAGGGAATTGCTCATATCGGAATTGGTAAAGCATCTGGAGAGGATAAGGCAGTTCAGGCTATGCAGGATGCTATGAACAGTCCATTACTAGAGACTACTGTATCTGGTGCATCTGACATTATCGTCAATTTCTCTGGCGATGTTGGAATTATGGATACTAACGAGGCTGTTGCTTTCCTTAACGAAGCAGTAGGAGGCGAGCCTAATATTATATTCGGTACTGTTGACAGCGGTGACGAGGTTGAGGATGAGATTAGTGTAACTATCGTTGCAACTGGTCTTAAGGATCCTAAGAAGGGCAAGAAGAGAAGTATGCTTGATGATTATGTTAATACAACATATTCAGCTGGTTCAGCTTCAAGACCATCGGTTTCTCCTACACCAGCACCTACAGCAACTGTATCTACTCCACAGAGTACTCAGGTAGGTGTTACTGCACCAACTGCTAGTGCATCTATTAGTAATCCAGCTGTCAATGCTACGCCACAGGCTTCTGAGCCTATCATGCCAACTGAGCAGCAGACATTTGTATCGCCAGATCAGCAGAGTCAGGATAAGGGCAAGTTATTTATTCCAGACTTTTTGCTATCTAAGAAATAATTATGCTAATTATGGGGGTATCATTATGGTATCCCCTTATTTTTATGAAAGAGGTATATTTATATGGCTACAAGCAAAACAACTAAGTCAACTAAGGCAACAGCAGCAACTAAGACTGCAACAGCTAAGAAGACTACAAGCAAGAAGGCAACTACTAATAAGGCAACAACTGCTAAGAAGACAGTTGAAGCTAGGGAGCCTCAATTTGTTATTGAGTATGCTAATCAGCGTATTTCAACTGACGACATTTTAAAGCGCATCAAGGATGATTTGAAGAATAAGGGAGCAAAAAGAACTGCTGCCAATGCGCTAGACATCTATGTACAGCCTGAGAATAATGATGTTTATTATGTTTCAAATGCTGGTACAGTAAAGGAACTTTCAGGTAAGATTGATTTAATCTAATCAGAAATTTTTACTTTAAGACGAGCGAGTTATCGTTCGTCTTATTTTTTTATTAGTTCGTTGCAATGGGGCATATTTTTTAGTACAATGGAAGTCGTGGGGGATAATATTAAACTACACTTTGAGGTGAATTTATGAACGTAATTAACGATAGTGTGATTGATTTTATCAAATCTGACAGTCTAAAATCACAGTATTTATCCGTATTAATGGATAAAACTGATTTAGGAGTTGTCCAATGTGTTGTTGACCCAACTCTTTCGCTAGAATACGCCAATGATTATTTTTATGAAATGCTTAAAATCAATAAGTCTGAGTTCCAAGAGAGATATCATGGTATGTTTATGGAGTGTGTATATAACACAGACAGGCTTGATTTTAAACAGTTAATTAGAAAGTCTGCTAAGATGGGGCAGGAGATATATAAGGAGATAAGGCTAAAGGTTAGTGAAGATGAGACTTTTTTGGTTGCCTTTAGAGGTGTTGTCTATGAAACAGACGATAAAGAATCAAGCTATATTATAGCCATCGTAAGAGATATAGAGCATATTAGGTCTGTTGAGAAGGAGCTAAAGCTTCAGAGTGTTAGGTATCATGTTCTTAAGAAAATTACCAACGAGCCTGTATTTGAGTATGATGAATTATCAGATACAATGGTTATTTCGTTTAGCGGTGAGGATAGAGATTCTGCTATTATTCACAATTACAGAAGTGAGCTTAGAAAGACTGGCTATATTGCAGCTGAGGATGTGGATCAGTATATAAAAGAATTTGATGCGTCTTTAGATGTGGATCAGCTAACCATTCACGAATTTAGAACCAATTTATTTGACAATGAATATGTCTGGTATAGAGCTGTCTATACCACTATTCTTGACGATGGATCAGGATTAGTTAAGCTTATTGGTAAGATGGAGAATATCAACTCTAGCAAGGTTAGACAGATGGAGCTTCTTAAGAAGTCTATGTATGATCCTCTAACTAAGCTTTATAACAGAGTTACTGCAAGGCACTATATCGATGAATTTCTTGAAAAACTACCAGATAGCCAGCATGCCTTGATGATTGTTGATATTGACAATTTTAAAATGGTAAATGACAATCTGGGTCACTTGTTTGGAGATACTGTCTTAACTAACTTTGCTGACGAATTATCTAAGATTTATTCTGATGATGAGATAGTTGGTCGTATCGGCGGAGATGAGTTTATGGTATTTCTTCCTGAAGTAACTGAGGAGGAAATATGTGCTAAGGCTAATCAGACCTGTAAGATATTTGACCACGTTTATTCTGGTAATTTAAATGACATAAATGTATCAACAAGTATTGGTATCAGTTTGTATCCACAGGACGCCTCTGATTATGAGAGCTTATTTAGGGCATCAGATCAGGCTCTATATACATCTAAACAGAATGGCAAGAATCAGTACACATTTTACTCTACTGAGGAAGAGAGAGTTTTAGCTACTGCTGATACTGAGCTTAGCGACCATTACAAGATGGAGAATACCAGAGAGCAGAGGAACAATCAGGCAACCAAGGATATGATAGAATTTGCATTCCATATTCTCACTGAGACCAAGGATATAGAGAGTGGTATTGGACTTGTGTTAGAGTCACTTTGCAAGAGACTTAATGTTCAAAGTGGTATGCTTTACGAGGAGAGAAATGTTGGAGACGGAGTTAGATTAAGCTTTTTCTGGGATAAGGATAAGGGCCTTATTAATAACACTAACGCTCAGACTCTTAACCTTCGTGAATGGGCTGATTTATCGCTCCTTTATAAGGGACATTCACAGTGCCTTGTGACAGATATAGAAGAAGTTGCGGATGTTCCAACATTTTATAAATATTTAGAGTCAGTTGGAGCAGAGTCGTTTCTTACTGAAGTGATTAAGGATGACACAGATATTGACGGCGGACTATTTTTGATTAGCAGAGAAGACGGTGAAGAATTTGGACCGGATGAGAGGAATATGGTTAAGGTTATCGTTAAGATAGTAACCTCATATCTCTTGCAGATACGTTCAAATGAACGCGTTACAAGAAAGATTGACCGCTTAACTAACTATGATGTTGTCACTGGACGATATCATTTTGATAAGTTTAAGAGTGTATTAAGAGAGATTCTTGACTGGGATATGGCGGAAGACTATGAGCAATTTGTTATATTTTATACAGATATTGCAGGTTTTAAGAGTATCAATGACATATACGGCTACGAGGTTGGTGATCAGATTCTTTATGAATTATCAGATCTCATAAGAAAATGGAGAGGCTTTAGCATAGGCTGTAGAGACTATGCTGACCACTTTGTAACCTTGGTTAAGATGCACAAGAATGATAATCCTATCGAGATGGTTAAGGCTATGAATATAGCATTTCAGGACAAACAGAGCAGGTTTGTAAGACACGCACTTAGCCTTTCAACTGGTATATATATTATTGAGAATCAGACAGAAAATGTATCGCAAATGATAGATAAGGCCAATATTGCCAGAAAATGGGTTAAGACCTTTGGACATCACACATATAAGCTATATGATCAGTCCTTAGATGACCGCTATAAGAAGAGTCAGGCTATTGAGGATTCGATGGAGAATGCGCTTTTACACGGTGAATTTAAGGTCTTTATGCAGCCTAAGTATGATTTAAGGACAGGTAAGATTGTTGCTGCAGAGGCTTTAACCCGTTGGCAGAAGCCTGACAAGGGCTTTATGGTGCCTGATGATTTTATTCCTGTATTTGAGCAGAATGGTTTTATCACACAGGTTGATTTCTATGTTTTAGAGGTTGTATGTAAGACTATAAGAGAGAGAATTATTGAGCATCAAAGCAATGTTAACATCTCAGTTAATCAGTCTAGATACCTGCTTCATGACGAGGAATATATTTCAAAGATTGAGCATATGATGGATAGATATGAGGTGCCACCAGAACTCTTAGAATTTGAGCTTACTGAGTCTTTGTTCTTTGAGGACAGTAGGGCCATGATAGATATTATGCATCAGTTAAAACAACTTAATGTTCAGGTTTCTATTGATGACTTTGGCTCTGGCTATTCTTCGCTTAACGTTTTAAAGGATGTACCTGCTGATGTAATTAAGCTTGATAAAGAGTTTCTAAATGAAAAGGAGAGCTCTAAGGAGAGTGAGATTATCATTCAAAAGACGGTCGAAATGGCTAAGGAGCTCAATAAGCGAGTAATCTGCGAGGGTGTAGAAACGCTAGAACAGGTTGAATTCCTAAAGAGCATTGGCTGTGATATGGTGCAGGGATTCTATTATGCTAAACCTATGCCTTTAGAAGAATTCTATAAGAAATTAGATGAAGATATTTAGTAATATCATAGTGCTTGCTTAACTATCGTTAATTATTTGACAAAATTAACATAATTCGATTGACCATCATGGTTTTCTAGTATATAATGTATATATTGAATAATTGATATGCTAGATGAATGTATAATATGCACAAAATTATATACTTGGTTTTTGGACATCTGTGAATATTTATGTGGGTTAATATTTGTCTGGCATCATTTTTTTCAAGGAGGAAAAATATATGATGAAAAGACTTAGTAATAGGCTTATGCTTATTGTCCTTGTACCTCTTGTTTTTATCACAGCTTTCTTGGTTATAATTGCTGCTGTTGATTTGAAAAATGAGATGTATGATTCAAAGTATTCAGAGTTAGCAACTGCAGTTTTTGCAGTGGAGGATACCTTGCATGTTGGTATCGAAGGAGAAATAACACTTAATGAGGATGAGACTCTATCATTAGGTGATACCAATCTTAATGAAAATATTGGTATGTTTGATGAATTTACTAAAAAAAGAGGTGTTGATATCACTTTGTTTTATGGCGATACAAGACGTCTTACCACTATCAAGGATGCCAAAACAGGTGATAGACTTATAGGAACCAAGGCTAGTGATGAGGTTATAGAGAAGGTTCTTAAAGGTGGAGAAGATATGGTATCTGATAAGGTAGTTATCAATGAGATTCCATATCTGGTATATTATACACCTATGAAGGATGTTAATGGCAAGGTAGTTGGTATGTATTTTGCCGGAACACCTAAGGCTGACATAGCAAAAATGCTTAAAACTATGATAGTTAAGCTTATAGTTATAGCAGTTGTCATGATGATTATTGTTTGCATTTTAACGGTAATGCTTACAAGAAAGATTGCAAATGCTGTTAGATACGGTTCTGATGCACTTACAAGAATTTCTCACGGAGATTTAGGAGCATTAGACAATCCTGCATTAGCAGCTAAGTTACAGAATCGTGGAGATGAGATTGGAGAAGTTGTAATTTCCGTTATGGAATTAAGAGCGAGGTTTGAACGGCTAGTCAATCAACTTAAATCTTCAGCTCAGCAATTAGAGGATACTGCTATTGAGCTCTCTAATACTGCTGAGGGGGCACATACTATGACTACTGATGTTGCTTCTGCGGTTGATGAGGTTGCTAACGGTGCAACTACTCAGGCTACTGCTACCATGGAGGCACAGACTCAGACTGAGATTCTTAGTGCTGCTGTTTCAACAATTACAACTAACGTAGATGATCTCTACTCTAATGTTGGCAATATGATTGAATCAAGCAAGATTGTTAACAGTAATATGGATGAGCTTCTTAAGTCTAACGAGCAGACATTGACTGCAGTTGAGAAGATTAATGAGCAGGAGGCTATCACAGCTGAATCTGTTCGCTCTATCCAGAAGGCAGCTGATATGATTACAGATATCGCTAGCCAGACCAACCTTCTTTCTCTTAATGCTTCTATCGAGGCTGCTAGAGCAGGTGAAGCTGGACGCGGATTTGCGGTTGTTGCTTCTGAGATTTCAGGTCTTGCAGAGCAGTCTAACGCTTCTGCTAAAGAGATTTCAGTTATTATCCAGCAGCTTTTACAGGAGTCAGAGACTTCTCTTGCTGTTGCTAAGAACCTCAAAGAGGTTGCTGAGGTTCAGGGTGATAGAATTACTGAGACTAAGGAAGCTATTGATACACTTTCAGGTGGAATTGACTTGACTGGTAAGAGCAGTGGTGCTATTGAGGCTCAGGTTGGTGAGATTTCAGGTGCTAGAGATAGCATCGTAGATCAGGTTGATTCACTTTCTGCTATCTCTGAGGAGAATGCAGCAAGTGCTCAGCAGACAACTGCTTCTACATCAGAGCTCAATCAGCTTCTTGAGAACCTTAATCAGGATGCAGAAGAGCTTACCGCTATTGCTACTCAGTTAAATGAGCAGATTTCATTCTTCCATTGATATTAGTTTGGATTTGTTATAGAATGTTAAAGGGCTATCTTATGATAGCCCTTTTATTTTATTAAAAAGGAGATGAGCGTATGTATGATATTTTAGTTATCGGTGCAGGAACAGCGGGAATGACGGCTGCTCTTTATGCTGCAAGAGGTGGAATGAAAGTAATTGTCCTTGAAGCAGAAGGTTACGGTGGACAGATTGTAGTTTCTCCAGAGGTAGAGAATTATCCGGGTATTGCTAATATAAGTGGATACGACTTGTCTGAGAATTTATATAAGCAGATGCTAGCTTGCGGCGCAGAATATAAGAATGCTAATGTAACAGCTATTTCTGGTGAGTTTGGAGCGTTTAAGCTTGATACAGATTCTGAGAGTTTGGAAGCTAAGGCGGTTATTATAGCTACAGGCGTTAAGAAAAGAGAGCTTGGACTTCCTAATGAGAAGCAGCTTACTGGCTTGGGCGTATGCTACTGCGCAACCTGTGACGGCAATTTCTTTAGAAAGAAGGTTGTTGCAGTCAATGGTGGTGGCAATACTGCTCTAGAGGATGCGCTATTTTTAGCTAAGATTTGTGAAAAGGTTTACGTTATTCACAGGCGTAATGAATTTAGAGGTGAGGAAGCTTATGTTAAGCAGCTTAAGGAAGCCGAGAATGTTGAACTTCTTACCCCTTACACTATTGAGACCATTAATGGTGAGTCTAAAGTTAGTGGCTTGACCTTAAAGAACAGCGAAGATGGCTCAACTAAAGATATAGAGATTAACGGTTTGTTTGTCGCTATAGGACAGATTCCACATAACGATGCATTTGCAGATGTGATTGAACTTGATAGCGCTGGCTATATTAAGGCAGGCGAGGATTGTCTTACCAAT
>JAIKVP010000283.1 GCA_024685635.1 Lachnospiraceae bacterium | reverse complement strand
TATAAACACACTTTCCTCAAAGGACATACAGTACTATGATAAGGAAGGTATGATTAGTCAGTTAAAAAGAATTAGGATTCAAGCAGAAGAAAACAAATTGTCTTCAAAAGCTATTTTGTTTATCTATATTCCACGAAACTATTTTATTCAAGATTCTGCGACAGATAGTATATCAATTTTAGATATGCCAGGAATAGAAAGTAGAAATCATAAAGAATATGTTCATGTTCAAAATTTGATGACAAAGTATATTCCAATCGCCTCTGTATGTATAATTACTTGTCGTTCCAATGAAATCCAATCTCTTGAATCACTTACATTACCTAATGCCTTGGAATGGAAGAGGATGGAGCATAGATTTATTTTAGTTATAACTCATGCTTATATTGACGGAACAATAAAACAGTATTTTGAAACTGAACCTTCAAAACGAGACAGCAGTTTCTATGACTATGTAATTGGTGCGTATGTGCATGATATTCGAAAGATATTGGGTTCAAAAAACCATACTGAAGTATATCCTATAGATGTAGGAGATACTCTTACAAGACTTTGCAACGAAGAAATTAAGAGAGTGTGTGATAGAAAAGAAATAATAGAAACAAAAGAGCGTGTTTTAGCGAATCTTCGCAAATCAATTATAGGACGCAAAGGTGAAAGACTGAAATCAGCTTTGATGGATCTTGATGTTTTAATCAAGAACTACGGCGAGGTTGAAATTACACGCATTGATGATGAAATATCTGACTTGAATTCTAAAATTAATGATAGTAAGAATTCGATCAAACGTGCAGTTAATGAAATTAAGAAACTGAGCGATGAAGACGGAGAACAGGATGAATTGTTAATTGAATCTAATGAATTAAAAGATTTGAAAAATAAATTCTTAAACTTAGATCCATGTATTTTAGATTTTATGAATCAAACAAAACAATATATTTATAACCAGAAATTATATAAATCTAAGCTTAAATGTGATTATTTAAGAGATAGGGATAAAAATGTTCTCGAATTTATGAGAGTGCATATTTCTGAATTGGTAGATAAATATATTGAAAAGTTGAATAATTTGATTGGAGAGAATGATATTCCACATGTTGAAGTTGCGAATATACGTAATAAAACGGATTCGTATATTCTTGAAGAAGAGCAAAACATTTATCCAGAGAAACTGTTTTCAAAAAAAGTGTCCATAGAAACAATAGAAGGAATATGTTCTTCTTTGCAAGAGAAGATTAATAATTATATTGACTTTTATTACGTTAAAAGGAGCATTATTCCTAAGGTTGAGAAACTTATTATTACGAATAATAATAAGATAATAAAAAAAGATTCACTGATAAAGACAAATGAAGATGTAAAAAATGAGCATAATCAAAAGGTTCAATCATATCAGAATGATATAAAAAAATGGAAGCGTAATAAGAGTGACACCATAGAAAAGATGAATCAGGATCAGAAGACGCTTGAAATGTATTTGAATTATGCAAAAAAAGCTTATATCGAACAAAGAAATAGCGTTGTTCAGCAAATAAATGATTCTAAAAATAAAGATGATAAAATTCTTTTGGTTTTGTTCCTTGGAGTGTTAGATAAAGACTATCAAAAAGTGATAGGAGGTATTCATGAAAAACAATATTAACAAACAAGCTCAAAATGAAGTGAAAGATCTTCTAAATGAGTATGTAGTATCTCCGTTAAATACAGATATAACTGAGTCATTAAGAAAAATGAGTGAGGAACTTGAATCTTTAGAAGAAAGTACTAAATCTGATTTAAGTAAGATTGCCCCATCCATTATCGGGAATGTCAGTACAGTTAAAGGAGAGTTAGATGGCTCGTTTGAGAATCTAAGTGATATAATAGAAGACAATCATAAGGAGACTGTTGATAGAATCGAAGAGTTTCAAAGATTACTTGATAGTACTATACATTTTGACGGTGATGGACAAAATGCATTTGAAAATATAAATGCTTCTATAGAGACTAGCAAGGATGGTATTGTACAAAAAATAGATACGCTTCAAAATATGCTTGATAAGAGCGTTCACTTTAGTGATGATAAAGACTCGTTTGAAAGATTGAATGATTTGATAAAGAATAGTGAGAATAATCTCTCCGGTAGAATTAATCTTGATAAGAAAGAATTAATAGGGGTTATTACAGATGTTAAGAGTTCTGTTTTAGAATTAAAGACCAATCTCAGCGATGTTGATAGGCAAACCGCGGATTCTACAAATGAAATTAAGTCTGAATTACTAATTACCAAAGATTCGATAAACAGACTTGAAACACTATTTACACAGTTTGAAGAAGATGTCGAGGAAATTCACCATACATTGATAAACAAGAATAAAAGACTTCTTGTTTCAACATTTTGTTTTGGGGTTTTGAATGTTATAGGTTTTATTATAATAATTATATTGTGTTTCTTAAAGTAACATATTTAGTAGCAACTTGTGATCTTAAGAGTATTAATAATTGATTGATTTTTCATGATTATAAGATGTGAGTTAGGCTCTCGAGGCTGTTTTACAGCGCCGAGAGCTTTTTTTGTTTTATTTTTTTCGTGACATATTGTGTCATTTGAATCGGATAAAATGTGTTTATCAAGTTTGAAAAGCAAGTTGCTATTTAGGAGGTGTGAAGATGAATGGTTTGTTTAGCACGATAAAAAGGAGTATTAAGAGGAATGTAGCTATTAGGAATATCAGAAAGAGTTTTTATACTACGCCTAGATGCGCCAAAGAGATCTTTGTATTATTTGATCTTATGAATATTGATGGTTCAAAGGTTAAGATGGTTTCGATGAAACCGGAGAAGGTTAAAGTAACTGCTGATGACTGTGATAGGAGGTAATGAAGATGCTTAGTGAGATGTTTAAGAATATTGGTGATAGTTTAGAGGATATGATTAAGAGTGCCGAGGCGGGAGAGGGGAGTATCCGAGATAATATGGTGGATTTTCGTGATATTTTAGAGTGCGAGATTAAGAATGGTAAGCTTTCTGATGAGGACAAGGAGACGCTTCTTGAGAGACTTGACATTTTCTGTGACACGGAGACCAATATCATGTTAGTCGGTTCTACAGGATGTGGTAAGAGTTCGACCATTAACGCTTTGTTCTCTGTTGGAGAAGGCTTGTATGGTGATAACAAGAATTTGGAGGATGATGACGAGGAATTTGATGATGAGACAGTTGTTGCCGGGAAGAAGCCTTATGTTGAGATTGCAAAGGTTGGAAGTGATGCTAATCCTGAGACTAAGGATATAGAGAAGTACAAGATAGGTAACCTTGTACTTTGGGATACTCCGGGTTTGGGTGATGATACGGAGGCGGATGAACATAATAGAGAGATTATTTCAGAGTTGCTTGCTAGGACTGATGATGGTGGCAACGCGCTTATTGACCTTGTGATTGTCATTCTCGATGGTTCTACCAAGGATTTTAAGAGTACTTATGAGATTATAAATGATGTAATTGTTCCGGGACTTGAAGATGAAGTCGATAGAATACTTATTGCCATTAATCAGGCGGATATTGCAATGAAGACCGGAAGACATTGGGATTATGAAAAGAATGAGCCTGATAAAGTGCTTCTTGATTACCTTGAGAATAAGGTGGAGTCTGTTAAGGAGAGGATTCATGATGAATCGGGACTTGAGGTACATCCAATATATTATTGTGCGGGATATGTAGAAGAAGATGGGGATGTTGTAAGACCATATAATCTTTCTAAACTGCTTTATTACATTTTAGAGGGGCTTCCTTCTAACAAACGTATTGCTGTTATGGAAGGAATTAATACTGATTCGAATAATTATGAGTTTGACGACGGTTTGGAGGATTATAACGATTCCATTAAGACGGACTTCTATGATGCGTTTGATTACATTTCCGATGGAGTAGATACGGGTGTGGAGATAGGCGGAACTATCCTTGGTATACCGGGTGCGCTTGTGGGGGCTGTGCTTGGTGGCTTTGTAGGATGCGTAAGAACTGTTGTAGATCAGATTTTTGATTAGGAGTGGTCTTGTATGGTGACGAGATGGGTAAGCGAGGAAACTGTTGATACTGGCATTGATTATTTAAGAAGAATTGATAGAGTTGGTGATTGTACTAATTTTGATCATAAAGTTGATGTTAACAGTTCCTCGTGGAAGACAGAATATAAATTGAATGGGTGGCGTCTTCAACGACGAAATAGAGACTCTAAGACTAGGATAGTTGATAAGGATGGTTTTCAGAGGGGAAACGGTAGTTTTGAAGTAATGAAGGAGAAACTTGTGAGGCTCACCTCTGATTCGTTTCTATTTCCGGGTGATGTTATAGGTGTAAGACGTGGCCTATATGATCATTATGCCGTGTATATAGGGGAAGATAAAGTTATACAATATTCCGGTGATGGTGGGGACTTTAAGGGTAAAGTTAGCATTCATGTAGCTACTATGAAGGATTTCTTGAAAATGAATAAGAGTTACTATGTTATTTCCTTCATACACGAAGTTCCTGTAAGGATATATGCCGATACTAATTTCGTTGCCGGGGAAACTTATGGTTTAGAGAGGTGGAAGGCTGATAAAGTGTATTCTCCTGAAGAGACTGTTAAGAGAGCGATGAGTAGACTGGGTGAGGCTGAGTACAATCTTGTGTTTAACAATTGTGAGCACTTTGTTATGTGGTGTAAGACAGGGATTGGATGGTCGTTACAGGTTGAAAAGAAGGTGGAAGAGGC
>JAIKVP010000207.1 GCA_024685635.1 Lachnospiraceae bacterium | reverse complement strand
CACATCCGGGTTTACGATCAGGTTAAAGCGCTGTGTATTCAAATATCCTTCCACAGCGTCCTGCCATTCAGGTTCAGTAACCTCCAGCAAATCAGCAAAAACTCTTACTTCTGAATCAATCCTGCGGTTCGCAAGCTCATCGGCTATCAGTTTTTGTAATCTGACCGTATACGCAGGATAACTCATCTGATTCTTTTTTAGGAGATCAACCTCTTTTTTCAGTTGAATTATCTTATCGGTACATTCGTGCAACTTTTTGGAACAATCAGACTGTTCTTCATAGGCTGTCTTTTTTTCTCTGCTGACAGTTCCTCTAAGTTTTACAACTATATCTGTCTTTCTCTCATCATCAATATCTGTACCGCTTATTGATCTTATTTCAAGTGCGCTCACAGGAACATCTTCGGAATCTATTGCCCGTACGGCAGATTCTGCCTTAACAAGCTGTGCCGACAAACCGACCATTTTTTCTTTAAGTGATTTTTCTTTGTCCCCAATGATCATCAGTTCATTTTGAAGTTTTGAAATAAGCATTGCACAATCACTTGTTTTGATTGAAACCTGTATTTCATTGTATTTGTTTTCAATTGACTTCAGAGACTGTTCCGCTTCCTCAATCTCATGATTTTTCCGTAATAGTGCACTCTCTTTCCTGGTCTTATGTTCTATCGCCGATTCTATTTTCTGCTCCTTGTCAGCTAACGATGCCAACTTAAGCAGTATATCTATGATAAGTATATCCTTGTCATTTTCCTTCAATTCATCATATTTGGAAAGGATTGCATGAAGCTGATCGATCTGCTTACGTACTTCAGCCAATATCGTTTGCATTTCTCTCAGGTTGCGGATGTTTTCACGAAGAGTGTCCACATCAATCTTCTTCTCCGGAAGAATGAATTTATTGATAAAACTTTTCACGTTATCCATCGGTTTAAAGGCAATTGATTTGGGGATCATTTCAAAGAAGTTCTCATCAAGATGTCCAAGCCTTGCCCTGAACTGATTCTTGGCTTCGGAAGTGGTCAGCATGAATGAAATTCTCTTTCCATTTACTGTTAACTGTTCATCCAAAGCAGGCTTATTCCCCACAATAAATGAAATGGCATCAATAGGCGCCTCTACCTTAAACCACTTCTTCTTAAGCTCACTTTCCACGTCGGGAGAGTCAATCTTGACCCCGAGCGTAAAGAATCTGTCTTTGCTTTCTTCATAGAATTCAAGCGCAACATAAGAGATCACACTTCCGGTGCGATAATATGCATTTCCCTCTTCACCTGTTTTACAACGAACATAACCCTTCAGATTACGCTTACTGCGCTTTTCCCCGACTGTTGTCGCCAGATTAAAGGATTTTGTACTTGTAGTCAGCACAAGCTGTATTGCATCAAGAATTGTCGATTTTCCCGATGCATTTTCTCCACTGAGAAGGAAAGATCCGTCAATATCTATTGTTTCATTCTGAAAATAGTGCCAGTTGATCAGCTTAATCTTCGTCAGTTTCTTCATCGTCTGAACTGTCTGCACGCTCTTCCCCTCCTCTGCCATACTTGTCAAGTTTGTCCTTTGCTGCCTGGTATAACTCATCCAGACTCGAATTAGCAACAGCAAATAATATGGAAGGATATATGATCACTCTCGTATCCGGATTTGACATGTCCGCATCTAGGTTCTGAATCAAATGATACCTTCTGAATAATCCCATAGAATTTCTTAAAGTAGTTTTATCAAGTTTATTCTGCATCTTAAGCATATTGTACTTGTCATATATCTGATCTACGATCACTATGACATCACCGGTCTGCGATATCTTTCTTCTTTCCTCGATATACAGAAGCCGTAGTATCAAAAGAAGTATGCTTTCAATCTTTTTCAAGTGGATCCTTCCTGTACCTGCAGGATTATTTATCCCAATAACGCCTCGGTCTTCCTGAATAACTAGTTCATATCCAAGCACATCAAACAGAGACACAAAATAGTCCCGGTAATTTAAGATAAAGTTATAGTCTGAAACGGTATCTTTGTTCTTCTTAATTATGAAGCACTCATTGAGAAGTTTATTTGCCGTCGCTCTGAACTTTTCTTTCGGAACGTTCTCTAAAACGTCGATGAATTCCATCAACGAACCCTCCTCTTAATTTCAAAATCCCGGAATCTGAATCCTTCTTTTTCTACCGGTTCACTACAGTTTTTTACAAGATATTCCGTTCTATCCTCTTTCCCGTAAAGGTAAATGAATATGATCCGAATCATATCCCTTCTGGACAACACTTCTATTTCAGATGCCCTTATCACCTGTTTGTCTTCAAGAATTTTACTGACAAAGCCGGTGATGTTCTTCTTTGAGAACCTGTTTTTGTTTTTCTCCATTATTGCCAATCTGCGAAGTTCACGATCTTCATCAGACAAAATTAATCCATCCGTCAGTTCATCAACTTCCGTGATCTTATTCGAGATTGGAATAGCCTTTAGTGACTCACCACTAAGGAATCCCTGCGGAAATATGTTGAAGATA
>JAIKVP010000196.1 GCA_024685635.1 Lachnospiraceae bacterium | reverse complement strand
CTTATCTTAATTCTAATAATATCATTTTTCTTAAATTTGCCATTTTTTCCAGTAACTTTTTTATAAGTTAGAGTATAACTTTTCTTATTTGAAGTTACAAGCTTTTTATATGTCTTTTTGTTGTATTTATAGTATATAAGCGTATCAGCACCATCATCCGGTTTTAAATAACTTATCTTTAATTTTTTCTTGTTTTGCTTTTTTATACTGACATTTATTACACCTTTAAGATTAGGCTTATCGCTCTTAGATATCTTAAATAAGGCGCCTGAATCATTGCTATAGTATAGATTACCATAGTCATCTGAGACTACAGACTGATAAGTATATTGCTGATATTCGCTATCCGGCTCATATAGCTTTACTAATTCAGTGTTCTTATAATCTTCTATATCAGCAAATGTATAAAGCGCTCCAGGCAACTTATTAGCTGTAACATAAACATTGGCTCTAATGCCCTCTGCACTTGAAATGCTAACTAAGGGGCTTGATTTAACCTCACCGTAATTCTCGCCCTTAGCGTAATATAAAGGCTTTAAGTTCTCACTATCAATAACAGAAACTGCGCCAAAAGGCTCACTATTATTAACAATAGCTAAGCAGCCAACATATAATCTGCCATTATACAGAGTTGGCGTACTTGTAGAATATACGCTGTTGGCATCAGCTATAAGAGCTGTTGAAGCTTCTTCTTTTAAACTTCCGTCATCTAAAATCTTAAGCTTATGTATAACTCCATCATCTCTTGAAACTACGTAAATAGCCTTATTAACCTTATCTAAGCAAAGTCCTGATCTGATCTTTTTATCAGTTATATTTAAGACATCTATAAGCTTATCTTCAGTTAAGCTATGCGCAATAACATTTCCATTGTCTGCTGCAAAGTATATTAAGTCACCATAAACTACAGCCTGACACCAGTAAAAACCTGTAGTCTCGCTCTCTTCTCCTTTATAGGTCCAAACAGTCTTACCTGTCTTAGAATCTAAGCAGTAATAAACGCCTTCAGTTCCTGCTCCATTTGTTGTCGCTGAATATATATAATCACCATAAATCGTTACCGGGCACAGGCTTTGATTCTTAAACTCTTCGCTTGTAAAAAGCTTAGTAAATGAGCTCCCATCATCCCTAACAGCCTCTAAAAGTCCATCAGACAAAGGGATATATAAAATTGAATCCTTCATTGCCATTCTGCAGGTAGAATTCATAGCCTTATCTAGCGTAAATGTATATATGATATCGCCAGCATTTGTCATCTTGTATAAAGTATTAGAATTAACAAAATATAAGGCGTCTCCTGATATAAGAGGCTCGGAATTAATAGAAGTTCCATAAAATGCAGTGACATTGGTCTTATATAGCATTTGTCCACTGCTATATAGTGGGTCAGTTGCCGTATCCTTAGCTATTAAATTATTATAATCTGTACTGCCTTCATATCGAAATGCCGTCCATCCAGTTAATAGACAGACGGCACTTAGTATAAAGACAAATGAGGTTAATAACCTTTTTGTCATATTATTTAGCCTTTACCTTTAATACCTTTGAATAAGCACCCTTGCCGTTAGCATTGATAGCTCTAACCTTTACGAAGTAAGTGCCCTTCTTCTTTGTGATTGTAAGAGTATTCTTCTTAAGCTTCTTAGCAAGCTTGTAGCCTTTAGCTTTCTTAGTTGAAACATATACCTGATATGATGTTGCGTCAGACAACTTCTTCCATGTAAGCTTAATCTTTCTCTTTTTCTTGCTCTTCTTAGTTACCTTAGCCTTAAGATTAGTAACCTTTGATGGCTTAGCTGGAATAACAGCCTCTTTTACAACAATTTTAAGAACGTTAGGCACGTAAGTTGTGTTGGCATTTGATGCTGCAACAAGATAGAATGTGCCAGGCTCATAAAATGTTAAGTGAGCAACTCCACCAGCATCTGTTGTAACAACAGCCTCTCCACTTGCTACAGAACCGTCTTTATTTAGATATACTAAATCTGCGCTGGCAACTGCTGTCTTTACTGGATTATAGTTAGTATCATAAGTATATGTGTTAAGAGTTACAATATGTGCAATCTCTTCGCCTGCAGTTGCGTTGATCGTTGTAGGCTCGAAGAAGGTAAATATATCTGAATATCCAACTTGATCCTTATATACATATCCAAATAACGAATCGCCATCTTGAATTGTATCCTTGATGGTCCATGCTGCATTGTTATTAACATAGTAACCCACACTATGAGTTGAAACGCCTAAAAACTTAGTAATTCCCTCTCCATACTGTGGATGAACCGAAGTCTCAATTCCACCTAAGTTATACTTAGTATCTGCAATCTTAAAAGCGTCATAGATAGTAAAGCTACCATCTTTATCAATATCAGTAACCTCTAATGATTTGCAAGCTAATAGCTCATCGTTAGCTAAAACAATCTTTCCAGCATTTGCAAATGTGATTGTAACGTCAATTGAGCCCTCTAGTGCTTTAGGAGCATTAGCAGAAGCGTCTGTTGATGCAGTTGAAGCGTCCTTGCTTGCAGTTGCGTCCTTGCTTGCAGTTGCATCCTTGCTTGCGGTTGCATCCTTGCTTGCAGTTGCATCCTTGCTTGCAGTTGCCTCTGTTGTAGCAGTTTCTGTTGTTGCTACCTCAGTAGTAGCATTGGCTGATGCTGCTGAACTTGCGTTAGTTGATGCGCCTGAACTTGCATTTGCTGATGAATCACCGCTTGCAGTAAGCATAGGGGTGCCTAACTCAGCATAGCTTAAACTAGCTGGTGCAGTAAAAGAAAATGCTACAGCAAATGCTAAAACAAGTGCAATAATTTTCTTAAAAGATTTCATTAAAATATCCTTCTTTCTCGCATATATGCGTAATAATTAGAATTAGAAAAAGCCCTCTTAAAACTATTTTTAAGAAGACTGCATTGATTAGAATTCCACAAAAAGAAAAACTAGTCAAAACACTCCTTCTCCCACCGAAAAGTCATATCTTGCTCTATAAGGCAGGTCTTCCGGGTTATGCTTCATTTAAAAGCTGCGCCTTCCCAATATAAATATCAGTGGCACAAATGCAACTTCTATCCGCAATTACGGCAGCGGGGGCTCCGTCGGGCTTTAACCGACTTCCCTATTAATCCGTATCACAAGCTATACTTGCTTTAGAACCTTATAGCTACTAATTCCACAAGGCACATTATAGCATTAAGAGGCTTAATTGTCTATATAATAAAAAATGCTGGTTATAGTAAAAAGCTATAGCCAGCTATTGATTGGTGGTAATATCATCAATATATGAAATATAATAAAACTTATCAGTTTAGTTAATATTTTGCAGGCTATTAATACATAGTCCAAAGAATTATTGATTCTTAGCTGCATAAAACATATACTGCTGCATAATTCCTGCATTTTCACCATATTTAGGAAATGGGTTAATGCCGTTATATTGATCATCTATAACCCTCTTAATCCATACATCAACAGGCGCTCTAGCAGTCCTGTTAAAGGCAAACAGACAAATGCAGTTAGAAACCTTGTCTCCTACGCCTTTTACCTCTTTTAGGGCGTTGAAGAGTTCTTCGTCATCATAGGAATAAAGCTTATCAAGGTCAAGTAAGCCTGATTTCACATCTTTTGATGCCTCAAGAATGTAAGGAAGCCTGTAGCCTAAACCGCAGCTTTCTAGGTCTTTAGCATTGGCTAGCTTTTCTGCTGTTGGGAAGGCGTAGATTGTCTCGTAGTCAGTTTTTAGCTTTTTACCGTGAAGCTTTGAGATTCTCTCTACTGAGGTCCTTATCGCTGGGATGCTCTTTCTTTGCGAGATTATAAATGTTATTAGCATTTCAAATGCGTCCTGTCTTAGAATTCTTATTCCCTGTCCTAAGTTGGCTGCATTTTCTAGATAAGAATCATCCTTGATTAAGGCTCTGACATCCTTATACGACCTTTCCATATCAAAATAAGGCATCCATATCTTCTCCCATTCGGACTTAGTTGCTGATATATCAAGCTTAGTTGTATGGGAAGTTTTTGGATTATTTTCGGCTTCTTTTAGGTATATAACATTTTCTTTTGTTATAAATCTATAGACGCCATCTTTGATTTCAACGCCCCTAAAGCATTGACCGCAGTTGGCTATTTTGTATAGGTTGAAGTCGTCAGTTATACTTATTATCATTGTTGTTTCTCCATAATAATTAGGCTTTTATTATTGCTTCTCCATTTTTTCTTTTCCATATTAAACCTCTTTTAACACAATACGACTAATCTAGAATCACATTCCAAATTAGTCGCATTGTATCATTTTACTCTATCCCTTTCAAGTTGAATCTATTATAATATTCCATCTTTCTTCAATATTAGCCCTTTCAGTCATTTTCTCTTTGTGCTTAGATTCTTTTCCTTCTCAAAAAAGGCAGTCTTTAATGTCTCATATTCTTCATCGCTACACACCCTTCGACAAGCGGGATCAAATGATCTTGTAAGCTCAAAACATTCTTTCATATTGTCACAAGGGTAATCTGAGCAATCGCCGCACCAAATAACACCTTTTTCGTAGCAGCATTTTACAACTTGATAGCGACACCAGTTATCTATCTTACATCCTGTACAGGAAATCTCTTCATTTGTTACAATATGGTCACGATATCCAATCTTCATCCACAGCTCTGCAGTATGCTTAAGTTCTTCAGCAGTTTTCTCATATGGATGAGTAATATATCTTGGGCAAGCTGAGCAATCATTCCCGCAAGCAGCTATTATCTTATTCTTCATATTAAATCGCTCCTCATTTCCTCCCTAATCTTATCAATCAAACTAAGATCAGCAGGTAGCCATTTTACGGATTCAAGTTCTGATTTAGAAAGCCACTTAGCGTCCTCTGCTTCCTTAAGAACTAAATCACCCTTAATAATTTCGCACCAGAAGCAGTCCATAGATAAATGAAATGAAGGATAATCATATTCAACAGTCTCTATAAAGTCTAAAACTCTTATATCTGTGTCTAATTCTTCTTTAATCTCTCTTTTAATAGCTATAGGAGCAGTTTCATTTTCTTCTATCTTGCCACCCGGAAACTCCCACCAACCTTTGAATTCACCATATCCTCTAGCTGTTGCAAATATCTTGTCATCATCTTTAATAACTGCACATACTACACGTATCGTTTTCAACTTCTTCCTCTCCAAATTAATTATTTACTAGTAATATATTCATATAAATCTTCTCTTACAGGAGTATCAAGCTTCCACTCAATCTCTACTGCAGTTTTATCCGTATTAGCCATAATGAACTCTTTATAATTACCTGTAGCCTTCATTCTTCCAAGATAATAAAACTCTTTAGAAATCTTGTCATCTTTGTTCTTTCTCACGAATAGTTCTACTGAAATTCCTCTTTCATCAGCCTTTAAAAAGTTCTGAACATCCTCAGAGTCTATAGTTCTACTCTGTTTAGAAATTGCAATAAGAATATTACTTGTAACAAAATGATCTTCATACTTTATCGTATCAGAAATATCATCTGATTTATCATAATTAATAAATACAGGAAATGTCTTAGTTGGCTTATCATACTTATATCCACCAATATTTAGTGGAACCTCATTTTTCTCCCAGTTAAGAAGCCTGCACGCATCCTCATAAGTATATTTCTGATAAAGTACTAAATCTGTATCCTGATAACAATCCTTATAATCACGGTTATATCTATATCTTGCAAACTCTACAAGTTCATTAACTATATTATAAAATTCTTTATTCCTAACCATCCTGCTAAAGCTATCACTTATCT